>NZ_JBEZEV010000099.1:0-23223 GCF_040649055.1 Micromonospora sp. NPDC049060 | reverse complement strand
GGCGAACGGCAAGGAGATCGAGAAGCTCAAGACCGACCTCCAGGCGGTCCGGGACAAGCTCGGCGACACCGAGCAGGCGAGCGGCGGCCGGAGCCGGGGCCGAGGGCCGAGCCGGGCGGGGCCGGCCGGGGCCGGGGCCAGAGCCGGGCGGGGTTGGAGCCGGGTGGGTCAGCCCCGCGCCCGGGGATGGGCGGTGGCGTACACCTCGCGCAGCCGCTCGACCGTGACCAGGGTGTAGACCTGGGTGGTGGTCACCGAGGCGTGGCCGAGCAGCTCCTGCACCACCCGTACGTCCGCGCCCCCGTCGAGCAGGTGGGTGGCGTAGGAGTGGCGCAGGGTGTGCGGGGAGACCGCCTCCGGGCCGTCCACCGGCAGCCCGGCCCGCTGGGCGGCGCGACGCAGGATGGTCCACGCGCCCTGCCGGGTCAACGCGCCGCCGCGGGCGTTGAGGAAGACCGCCGGGGTGCCCCGGCCGGCGGCGGCGAGCCCGGGGCGGGCCCGCACCAGCCAGGCCCGCACCGCCTCGACGGCGTACCCCCCGACCGGGACGAGCCGGGTGCGGCCGCCCTTGCCGCGCAGCAGCACGGTGCCCTCGTCCACGTCCAGGTCGTCCACGGCGGCGCCGACCGCCTCGGAGATCCGCGCCCCGGTGCCGTACAGGAACTCCAGCAGCGCCCGGTCGCGCAGCGCGAGCGGCGCCTGGTCGCCGGCGGCGGTCAGCGACCCGGCGGTCTCCAGCAGCCGCACCACGGCGTCGGCCGGCAGCGCGCGGGGCAGCCGGCGCGGCGGCGTGGGCGGGCGGACGTCCCGGCTCGGGTCGGCGCCGGCCAGCCCCTCGCGCAGCGCGAAGCGGTGCAGCCCGCGTACCGCGCTGGCCGCCCGCGCGGCGGAGGCGACCGCGAGCGGCGGATGCTCCCCGTCGCCGGCGCGCAGCCGGGCCAGGTGCGCCTCGACCTGCCCGGGGCCGACGGCGGCCAGGTCCGGCACGCCGGCCGCCGCCAGGGTGGCCAGGTAGCGCTCCAGGTCCCGCCGGTACGACGCGAGCGTGTTCGCCGACAGTCCCCGTTCGACGGTGAGGTGGTCGAGGTAGCCGCGGACGGCACGACGCAGGGCCGGCGCGGGCTCCACGCCCGCGCCGGCCCCGTCCAGTGTGCCGGTCAGCCCGCCACCTCTCAGGCCAGCGCGTCGGCCAACGCGAGGGGCGCCATGCCGTGCGCCTCGGCGACCGGGCCGTAGGTGACCTGCCCGTCGTGGGTGTTCAGGCCCAGCGCCAGCGCCGGGTCGCGACGCAGCGCCTCGCGCCAGCCGTGGTTGGCCAGCTCCAGCGCGTACGGCAGGGTGACGTTGGTCAGCGCGTAGGTGCTGGTGTGCGGCACCGCGCCCGGCATGTTCGCCACGCAGTAGAAGATCGAGTCGTGCACCTGGTAGGTCGGCTCGGCGTGCGTGGTGGGACGCGAATCCTCGAAGCAGCCACCCTGGTCGATGGAGATGTCGACGAGCACGCTGCCCGGCTTCATCCGGGAGACCAGCTCGTTGGAGATCAGGGTCGGGGCCTTCGCGCCGGGCACCAGCACCGCGCCGATGACGAGGTCCGCGTCCAGCACGGCCCGCTCGATCTCGTACGCGTTGGAGGCGACCGTCTGCAGGTGGCCCCGGTAGATGGCGTCGGCCTGGCGCAGCCGGGCGACGTTCTTGTCCAGCAGCAGCACCTCGGCCTGCAGGCCGAGCGCGATCGCGGCGGCGTTCATGCCGGAGACGCCGGCGCCGATGACCACCGTCTTCGCGGCGTACACGCCGGAGACGCCGCCCATCAGGATGCCGCGCCCGCCGCCCTGCCGCTGGAGGTGGTAGGCGCCCACCTGCGGGGCGAGGCGACCGGCCACCTCGGACATCGGGGCGAGCAGCGGCAGCGACCGGTCGGGCAGCTCGACGGTCTCGTACGCGATGCCGGTGACCTTGCGGTCGACCAGCGCGTCGGTGCACGCCTTCGAGGCGGCCAGGTGCAGGTAGGTGAAGAGCACCTGCCCCTCGCGCATCCGGTGGTACTCCTCGGCGATCGGCTCCTTGACCTTGAGCACCAGCTCGGCGGTCTCCCACACCTCGTCGGCGGTGGCCAGGATCTTGGCACCGGCGGCGGCGAACTCGTCGTCGCCGATGCTGGACCCGACGCCGGCGCCGGACTCGACGAAGACCTGGTGACCGCTGCGGACGAACTCGTTGACGCCCGCCGGCGTGATCGCCACGCGGTACTCGTGGTTCTTGACCTCGCGGGGGATTCCGACCTTCACGATGCAGACACCTCTCTTCGGGGCTGCGCTCCCCCGACTGCGCGGTGCCACGACGGCCCCTTTGCCGCCGCGGTCCACCGGTCCCGCCGGCGGCAGTCTAGGCGCGTCGCCGCCCCCGATGAGGCAGCACAGTGACATCCGGTGCCCGCACCCGCTGACGATGTGTCAGGCGTGAACCGGGCCGGCGGTGGGACCCGCACCTCAGCCGTCAGGACAGTGTTCATCCATTATCGTCCCACTCTTCGGGTACCGCTGCGGACAGGAGAGCAGTGGATCACTAGGGTGTCGCCTCATGACCACACCTCCTTACCAGCCCGGCTACCCCAACCAGCCCGGGTACCCGTCGGGTGTCTCCGACAAGAGCAAGGTCGTCGCCGGCGTCCTGCAGATCGTGCTGGGCACCTTCGGCGTCGGCCGCTTCTACATGGGCGACACCAAGACCGGCGTCATCCAGCTCATCGTGTCCCTCGTGACGTGCGGCATCGGCGGCATCTGGGGCCTCGTCGACGGTGTCCTGATCCTGATCAACGGTGGCGTCGACGGGCAGGGCCGGCCGCTGCGCGACTGACCGACCCGGAACGACGAAAGGGGCCGTGCGGACGTACCGCACGGCCCCTTCACGTTCTTCCCGACTCAGCCCGGCAGGGGCGCGTCGGCCCGGCGCAGCGCCGACCAACCGGTGTCGCGGGCCCGGGCGGCGGCGAGCAGCCCGGTCACGCAGGAGGCGTTGGTGATCTCGCCCGCGAGGACCATGCGGACCGCCTCGTCCAGGTCGATGCGGACGACCTGGAGGTCGGCCTCCTCCTCGCGACGCTCGTGCCGCTGCTCCGCCGGCACGTCGGCCAGGTCCCGGGCCAGGAAGACCCGGACCAGCTCGTTGGTGAAGCCCGGCGAGCTGTGCAGGTCCACCAGGACGTCGATGCGCCCGGCGGTGAGGTCGACCTCCTCGGCCAGTTCCCGGACCGCGGCGGCGGCCAGGTCCTCGCCGGAGACGTCGGTCAGCCCGGCCGGCAGCTCCCACAGGTGCCGCCCCACCGGGTGCCGGTACTGGCGGATCAGCACCACCTGGCCGGCGGAGTCGAGCGCCACCACGGCGACCGCGCCGACGTGCCGGACGAAGTCGCGGACGCCCGTCCCGCCGCCCGGCATGGTCACCTCCTCGCTGACCACGTCGAAGATCCGGCCCCGGTAGCGCTCGGTGCGCGAGCGCACCTCGTAGCGGTGCTCGACGGCGCTCACGCCGCTGTCGTGCCCGCTGCCCCGCTCGCTCACGCCGCCGCCCCGCTTCGCGTGCCAGCGGCGTGAGGCGCCGCGCTGCGGTGCGCGGTGGTTCGCTCGCTACGCTCGCTCACGAGGCCGACGTCGCCTTCGCGGCGGCGCCGCCGTTGCGGGCGGCGTTCTTCGCCGCCGCGCTCTCGGCGGCCTCCAGGTCGACGGGGAGCTGGTCGGCCTCCGAGTAGGCCACCGCTGCCTTCACGAAGGAGGCGAACAGCGGGTGCGGCCGGGTCGGCCGGCTCTTCAGCTCCGGGTGCGCCTGGGTGGCCACGAAGAACGGGTGCAGGTCCCGGTCCAGCTCGATGAACTCGACAAGCCGCCCGTCGGGCGAGGTGCCGGAGATGTGCAGGCCCGCCCTGGTCAGCGCGTCGCGGTAGGCGTTGTTCACCTCGTACCGGTGCCGGTGCCGCTCGCTGACCTCGGTGCTGCCGTACGCCTCGGCGACCAGCGAGCCCTCGGCGAGCGCCGCCGGGTACGCGCCCAGCCGCATGGTGCCGCCCAGGTCGCCCCTGCCGGCCACGATGTCCTCCTGGTCGGCCATGGTGGCGATGACCGGGTGCGCGGCCTCCTCGTCGAACTCCAGCGAGTTGGCGCCCTCCAGGCCGGCCAGGTGCCGGGCCACGTCGATGGTCATGCACTGCAGGCCGAGGCAGAGGCCGAGCAGCGGGATGCCGTTCTCCCGGGCGTACCGGGCGGTGCCGATCTTGCCCTCGATGCCGCGCACCCCGAAGCCGCCGGGGATGACGATGCCGTCGACGCCGGCCAGGGCGGCCGCCGCGCCGGACGGGGTGACGCACTCGTCGCTGGGCACCCAGCGCAGCTGCACCCGGGACCGGTGGCCGAAGCCGGCGGCCCGGATCGCCTCGCTTACCGACAGGTACGCGTCGGGCAGGTCGACGTACTTGCCGACCACGGCGACGGTGACGGTGTGCCGGGGCTGGTGCACCCGGTCCAGCAGGTCGTCCCAGCTGGCCCAGTCGACGTCGCGGAAGGAGAGGCCGAGCCGGCGCACCACGTACGCGTCGAGGCCCTCGCGGTGCAGCACCTTCGGGATGTCGTAGATGCTCGGCGCGTCCGGGGCGGCGGTGACGGCCTCGCGGTCGACGTCGCAGTAGAGCGACAGCTTCTGCTTGACCTTGTCGGGGATCTCCCGGTCGCAGCGCAGCACCAGCGCGTCGGGCTGGATGCCGATGCTGCGCAGCTGGGCCACCGAGTGCTGGGTCGGCTTCGTCTTCAGCTCGCCCGACGGCGCCAGGTACGGCACCAGCGAGACGTGCAGGTAGAAGCAGTTGTCCCGGCCCAGGTCGTGGCGGACCTGGCGGATCGACTCCAGGAACGGCAGCGACTCGATGTCGCCGACGGTGCCGCCGACCTCGGTGATCACCACGTCCGGCACCTGGCCGTCGTCGTCCGGATCGGCCATCGCCAGGATCCGCGACTTGATCTCGTTGGTGATGTGCGGGATGACCTGGACGGTGTCGCCCAGGTACTCGCCGCGCCGCTCCTTGGCGATCACCTCCGAGTAGATCTGGCCGGTGGTGACGTTCGCCTTGCCGGAGAGCGCCCGGTCCAGGAACCGCTCGTAGTGCCCGACGTCGAGGTCGGTCTCGGCGCCGTCCTCGGTGACGAAGACCTCGCCGTGCTGGAACGGGTTCATCGTCCCCGGGTCGACGTTGAGGTAGGGGTCGAGCTTCTGCATGACCACGCGCAGGCCGCGCGCGGTGAGCAGGTTGCCGAGGCTGGAGGCGGTGAGGCCCTTACCCAGCGAGGAGGCGACTCCCCCGGTGACGAAAATGTGCCTGGTCGTCCGTGCTGAAGGGGCCAAGGCCTGCTCCCGTGTCGTCCGTCGCGGTCGTGCAGACCGCCGTGCCGATCAGCCAAGTGATCACGCGATCCACGGGATTCCACGGTAACACCTCTCCCGGCCCACCCGCCGGGCGCACCCGGAGCGGGCTGCGGGACGTCCCGCCCGCGCCTCAGCCGGCGGTGACCTCGGTCGATGCCAGGCCGGCCGGCGCGCGCTCCCCCGCGCCGGTTCCGGCCGTCGGCCCGGCCGCCCCGGTCGCCGGGCCCGGGGCGCGCGGAGCCGGGGGCGCCGCCGCCGTGGCCGGTCCCGCACCCGGATCGGGGGTACGGGCGGCGCCCGGCCCCGCGCCGGTCGGTGCCGGCCGGTCCGGGCCGGCGTCGTCCGGTCCCCCGCCGCTGTCCCCGCCCGAGCCGTCGCCCGTACCGTCGGGCCCCTCGTCGCGCGGGCGGCCCGTGTCGGGCAGCGTGCGGTCGGTGGAGTGGTCGAGCACCCGCAGCGCGGCCAGCGCCGCCATCGGCACCACCAGGGCGGCGGCCGCGCCGGCCACGTCCAGGGCGTCGCCGCCCAGCACCCCGCCGATCACCGCGGCGACGGCGGTGCCGGCCATCGCCGCCCGCATCGCCGGGTAGATGCCGAAGAGCCGCATCAGCCCGCCCCACGGCTGGAGCAGGGCGAACCAGACCAGCAGGGCGCCGACCAGGGCCAGCACCGTCAGCGGGCTGTTGACCAGGGTGTCGAAGTTGGCCGTGCTGGAGCGGTGCACGGTGAGCCCGCCGGTGCCGTCACCGACGGCGGCCAGGAACCGGCCGAGGCTGCCCCGCTCGGCGGCGGGCCGGCGCAGGTCGAGCACCGCGAAGCCGATCGTCAGCGCGAGCCCGGCCATGGTGGCCCAGGCGAGCCTGCTGATCGTCAGCCAGCCGCCGGCGCTGATCGCCGCGGCGACGCTCAGCCCGGCGGTCAGCGCGATCGCGCCGATCGGGTCGGCCCCCAGGTACGGGCTGCCGACGACCAGCACGGCGGCGCCGCCGACGGCCACCATCACGGGCGGCCGCCAGGACCGGCGCACCCGCTGGGCCAGCCATCCCGCGCTCAGCAGGGACCCGGCCAGGAACACCCCGAGCCCGACGGTGCCCAGCCCGGCGTACCGACCGCCCTCCAGCGCGGAGTAGCCGACCACCCCGTTGAGCTGGAGGCGGGCGCCGGTGAGCACGTCCAGCCCCACGGCCAGCGTGGTCAGGCCGGCCACCGCACCGAGCGGACCGAGCGTGCTCGCGTGCCCGGGCGCGAACCGCACCACGGCGGTCCCGGCGACCAGCAGCAGCACGGTCACCCCGGCGAAGTAGACGCCCGCGTGGTCCCCGCGCCACCAGGGCACGGCGTCGGCCAGCAGCGCGGCCGGGACGGCGAGGGCCGCCGCGACCAGCAGCAGCTCCACGACCGCCACCACCCGCCGCGAGACCGGCTCCGGGCCGTACGGGCCGGCGTGCCGGCGTGCCCGGCGCAGCAGCGGCAGCACCGCCACGGCCAGCAGCACCTGGGCGCCGGCCAGCAGCGTGAAGAACCAGTCGGCCACCCGGCGCTGGGCGGCCGCCTCCCGGTCGGCGTCCGCCGGCGCGGCGATCGCGGCGGCGAGGTCCGCCGGCCGTCCACCAACCGACTCGGCGGGTCGGCCGAGGAAGAGCCGTTCGGGCAACGGCCGGCCCAGCGCGGTGAGCGCGGTCGGCGCGAGGTCGACCAGTTGCAGGTAGCCCTCACGGCCGGTGCTGGCCGAGGTGAGCCACCCGCCTTCCCAGCCCGGCCCGTCGGCGACGGCGACGTGCAGCCGGGACGGGGCGTCGGTGTCGGAGACCCCGGCGACGAGCACCAGCGAGCGGGGCGGCCGGGCGGCCAGCACCCGGGCCAGGCGGGCGTCCGCCTCCCTCGCGACGGCGGCCCGGGCCGCCGGGTCCTCGCCGGTGACCGTGCCGAGGTCGACGATGCTCAGCACGCAGGAGCCGAGCAGGGCCGCCGGGTCCGCCGGGAGCGCCGGCGCGTACCGGTCGACACGGCCGAACGGTCGGGCGGCGGCCACGGCCGCGCCGGGCCCGACCGCCACCGAGCAGCGCACCGACTCCGCCAGCGCGCCGGGCACCGTGCCCCAGGGCAGCCGCTCCTGGTTGTGCAGGACGACGCTCTCCTGGTCGGGCAGGTTCGCGCCGATGCCGTCGGGCTGCTCGACCGTCACCTGGGCCGGTGGACAGCCCTCGGCCTGCCGGCTGCCGTTCCAGGCGGCGTAGCTGCCGGCGCCGAGGGTCAGCCAACCGTCCACCGGGCAGGTCGGGCGGTGCGCGGAACGGACCGACAGGGAGCCGATCGAGCCGTCCTGGGCCATCCGCCACAACGTCGGCGTGGTCTGCGGGTCGACGTCCTCCCAGCGCAGCCCGGCGACCCCGACCAGCACCACGAAGTCGGCGGTGCGTCCGGGCGACGCCGCCCGATCGGGGCGTGCGGTCAGCGCGGTGATGCCCAGCGCCACCACGACCAGGGTCAGCAGGATCGGGGCGATTCTGCGCCGCATCACCGGCGTCCCGTCGACGGGGCGTCGGCACCGGGGGCGGCCGGTCCGGCGCCGTGCGGGGCCAGCTCGGCGTAGAGCGCCGCCAGCTGGGCCAGGGTGTCCGCCTCGGTGGGCCAGGAGGCGGCCCGGGCGGCGCCGCGCCGCCCCAGCTCGGCCCGCCCGGCCTCGTCGTCGAGCAGGGCGCGCACGGCCGCGTCGACGGCGTCCACGTCCGCCGGCGGCACCAGCACCGCGGCGTCGCCGACCAGCTCCGGCAGGCCGCCGACCGCCGTCGCCACCAGTGGTACGCCGGCCCGCATCGCCTCCTGCGCGAAGAGCTGACGGGCCTCCCAGTCGCTGGTCACCAGCGCCAGGTCGGCCCCGGCCAGCAGGTCGGCCACGTCGGTGCGGTGCCCGAGCAGGGTCACCGGGGCCCGGGCGGCGGAGATCCGGGCGGCCAGCGGCAGGTAGGCGGGGCCACTGCCGGCGATCACCACGACCGGCGCCGGTGTCCGGGTACGCCACCGGGCGGCGGCGTCGATCAGCACGTCGTACCGCTTCTGCGGGTGCAGCCGGCCCACGGAGAGGATCAGCGGCCGGTCCTGGCCGACGCCGAACTCGGCGCGGACGGCGGCCCGGCGGCGGCGCGGCGCGGGCAGTGCCGGCGCGGCGACCGGGGCGAGCCGGGCGTCCGCCGCGCCCAGCGCGGTGGCCCGCTCGACCAGGTCGGTGGAGGCGCCGAGCGCCACCCGGGCGCCCCGGGCGACGACCCGCTCGACGAGGCGCGACACGCCTCCGCGCAGGCCGCCGGCGAGCACCGCGTTGTGCCAGGTGACCACGAGCGGGGCGGCGGGCCGGGCGAGCACGGCGACGAGCCCGGCGCGCAGGCCGTGGGCGTGCAGCACGTCGACCGGTTCGGCGGCGAGGGCCCGGCGCAGCGCGGTGACCGCGCGGGCGTCGGCCGGGGTCGGGCTGGCCGGGATCTCCACCGGCAGGAACCGGGCGCCGACGCCCGTGAAGTCGAACTGCTCCTGCGTCGCGGCGGGGCCGCAGACCAGCACGGAGGCGCCCGCGGCGGTCAGCCCTTCGGCCAGCGAGCGGACGTGCTGCCCGACGCCGCCGGTGCTGGAGGCGAGCAGCAGGGCCACCGTGCCGCGCCAGCCGGGAAACGGTGCCGGCTGCGTCACCGCGACCACCCCCGTTCGTCGGTAGTCGTCGGCCGGTCACCCGTCCTGCACCCGCTCACCGGGACACCGTCTCCTTCCCGCCACCCCGTTCCGGGGGGATGTCGCCCTCGCCCGTCCCATCGGCGGGGGCCGCCGGCCCACGCCGGCCCGCCCTGCCCAGCCGCCGGAGCACCCCGGCGAGCAGCGGCGACACGTCCCGCCGGTCGACCAGCCAGACGACGGCGAGGAACACGACGCCGACCAGGGCTCCGGACAGCATGCCCTGCACGAGTGCGCCCGGTGTCGTCGGGGTGCCGCCGGCGGCCGCGTCGAGCCAGCGGGCGAGGGCCGTTCCGGCGAGCGCGGCCAGGGCGCCGGCGAGCAGTCCGGCGGCGCCTGCCCGGCCCGCTCCGGCGAGCGCGGGACGCCCTGCCGAGCGCCACACCGCGACGAGCAGCAGCCCGCCGAGCAGCACCATCCCGGCCGAGTTGGCCAGGGCGACCGCGAGCACCCGGTCCGTCACCGGCAGGAGGACCGCCAGCGGCACCGCCACCACCGGCACGGCCAGCCAGCCGGCGGTGATCGCGAAGGTCGCCGGGCGGGTGTCGCCACGTGCGTAGAGGGCGCGGGAGAGCACCGCGAAGAGGCCGTAGCCGAGCAGCCCGGGGGCGAAGCCGACGATGGCCGCGGCGGTGGAACCCGGGTCGCCCGGGTAGAAGAACGCGGCGACCGGCGCGGCCGTGCCGACCAGTGCCGCCGCGCCGAGGCAGCTGAACAGCAGCACCCCACGCACGGTCGAGGAGAGCGTGCGCTGGTACTCCTCGTCCCGCCCCGCCGCGGCGGCGGTCGCCAGCGTCGGGTACGCCGCCACCGCGAGGGGGACCGCCAGCACCGCCCAGGGCAGCAGGTACATGGTCTGGGCCAGGTTGAACACCTGCGGCGAACCGGTCGGGCCGCCGGAGACGCGGTTGAGCAGCACCAGCAGCGCGAGCTGCTGCGCGGTGACGGTGACCGCCCCGGCCATCGCCAGCGCGCCCACCCGCGCCCGGGCGTCGGGCGGGAACGCGTACCCGGGGCGTGGCCGCAGGCGCAACCGGCGCAGCGGGATCAGCAGGGACAGCGACAGCACCACGACGCCCAGCGTGGTGCCGGCCGACAGGAGCAGCTCGCCTCCACCGCTCACCTGCGCCACGCCGACGCTTCGTCCCTCGGTTCCGGCGAAGGCGAGGTACACCACGATCACGGTGAGGCTGGACAGCAGCGGCGCGATCACCGGCCAGGCGAAGCGGCGGTGCGCTTGGAGCACCCCGGTGAGCACGATGCCGACGCCGTAGAGCGGCAGCTGCGGGGCGAAGACCCGCAGCATCCGCGCCCCGGCCGCCAACTCGGCCTCGGAGCGCCCCTCGCTGAGCAGCGACACGATCGGGTTGGCCGCCACCGCGACCAGGACGGCCAGCGGCACCAGCAGGGTGACCGTCCAGGTGAGCAGGGCCCCGGTGGTGGCGGACACCGCGCGCCGGTCACCGGCCGCGACCGGCCCGGCCAGCAGCGGTACGACCAGGCTCGCCAACGCGCCACCGGCCACGATCTCGAAGATGATGTTCGGTGCGGTGTTGGCGATGACGTACATGCCGCCGAGGTCGCTCTTCTGCACGACCCAGGTGAAGACGGCGGTACGGCCGAAGCCGGCGAGCCGGCTGAGGACGGTGAGTACGGCGATGAGCGCGGCCGCTCCGGCGACACGGCCGGCGCCGGCGAGGGGTGCCGGGGTCGTCACGTCAGTCGGCGCGCCGGCCCAGTGCGTCGAGCTCGCGCAGCCCGGGGGTGCGCTGGATGACCTGGGTGAAGCTGACCTTCTCGCTGGCCGCGGTGAGGCCGGCGAGCACGGCGAGCAGCCCGGCCCGCCCGACGGGCCCGGTACGCGCGGCCAGCGCCACGCCGAGCAGCGCGCCGAGCGCGTTCGCGCCGCTGTCGCCGAGCATCACGTCCTCGCCGAGGTCGGCGGGAAGCAGCCCGGCGGCGGCGCCGACGGCCCCGGCGGCGATCCCGCCGTGCGGACCACCGGCCAGCGGGGCGCCGAGCAGGAGGCCGGACTTCAGCGCCCGGCCGGGACGCAGGTCCAGCAGGTTGAGCAGGTTCGCGGTGCCGGCGATGACACCGGCGCCGAGCAGCACGTCGACGCCCCGGCCCAGCGCGCCCTGCCGCTGGCGACGCCGGTGCCCGGCGACCCGGGGGTCGGCGGCGAGCAGCGCGGCGGCGCCGAGGCCCGCGGCCCCCACCCCGACGACCTTGACCAGCCCGGCGGTGACCCGGCCCTCGCGCAGCGCGGCCAGGTGCCCGGCGAACCCCTTGGCCGCCTTCTGCTCCGGCCGGGTGCCCACCACGTCGTCGTAGAGCCCGACCGCCCCGGCGCCCACCCCGGCGACCAGGGCCGCGGCTCCCGACGGGCCGCTGGAGGCGCCGAACGCGCCCGTCGCGGCGGCACCTGCGGCGAGGGCGGGGCCGGCGGCCAGGCTCACCGTGCGGCCGCGGAAGTTGGTCCGCTCCAGTGCGGGACCGGCCGGGGAGGTGCGCACCTCGCGCAGGGCGTAGCGGGCGGCGGCGGCGCCCGCGCCGGCGATCAGCAGTCGACCGAGCAGGCTCACGCGCGTCCCTCCCGCCGTACGTCGGCGAGGCGGGATCCGGACAGCGGGGTACGTCGTTCGCTCACTGGGGCAGTCTAGGCAGCAGGGACGACGCGTTGTCGCCGACACCGTACTGTCCGGCCTTCTTCTCGGTGACCTGTTGCACCAGCGCGAGGGCGGTGACCAGCTGGCCCTGGACGGTGTTGGCGTTGTCAACGGTGGAGATGGTCTGCACCAGCACGGGGTCGCTGCGCACGGCGGCCACCAGGTTTCCACCGGCCGAGCCGTTGCCGCCCACGACGAGGATCCCGGCCTGGTCGAACTGCTCGGCGACCTTCAGCACCGACTCGTCCTTCTTCGCCGAGTCCTTGTCCACGTACGGCTGCCCGCTGACCAGGACGACGGCCTCCGCCGGCGCGGTGACCGGCTTCTCGGTGGTCAGGTAGTTGGCGTTGACGTAGGCGGCGAGCACCGCCCGCCGGTCGGCCTCGGTGACGGGGGTGGCGCCGGCCGCCCGGTCGATCAGGACGCTGGCCAGCAGCGCGCTGGACGTCTCGACACCGTTGCTGTTGCTCGGCAGGTCGGCGGTCGGCGCGCCGGTGGGACGCGCGGCGGTGACCGCCAGCTCCAGCAGGTTGTTGTTGTTGTCCGGGTTGATGAACTTGTCCTGCAGGTCGATGCGACCGGTCACCTGGGCGCCGGCGAGCTGGAGCATCTTGACCACACCCTCGGTGTGGTCGCGCCCGGTGGGCAGGCCGACGACCAGCACCCGCTTGCCGGTCAGCGTGCCCGGCAGGACGACCTCCGCGATCTGGGCCGCGAAGTCCTCCTCGAGTTCCAGCTCCTTCTCCATGCTCTGGACCGCCTGGCGCATCTGCTGGTTGTCCTTGCGCAGCGCGTTGACGTTCTCCTTGAGCGAGTCGGCAACCGGGCCGTTGAGGGCGGCGGTGCCGACCACCAGACCGATCGCCAACGCGAGGAAGACCGCGGTCAGGGACACCACGTGGTACCGGAAATTGATCACACCTGCAGCCTCTTGATCGGTGGGACGCTAGAAAAGCTGTTCGAGCTGGAACACGAAATTGTTCCACCACTCGGAGACCACGCCCAAGTACGCCTTGCCGACGGTGGAGACCGCCACCGCCGACGCCATCGCCGCGATCGCGGAGAGCACCAGCAGCAGCAGCGACGACCCGGAGATGCTCTGCCGGTAGAGCCGGCTCACCCCCTTGGCGTCGACCAGCTTGCCGCCGACCTTGAGCCGGGTCAGGAACGTGGAGGCCATCCCGCCGCGCCCCTTGTCGAGGAACTCGACGAGCGTGGCGTGGGTGCCGACCGCGACCAGCAGCGAGGCGCCCTTCTCGTCGGCCAGCAGCATGGCCAGGTCCTCGCTGGTCGCCGCCGCCGGGAAGGTCACCGCCGGCACGCCGAGGCCGTTGACCCGGGCCAGGCCGGGCGCCCGGCCGTCCGGGTAGGCGTGCACGATCACCTCGGCGCCGCAGCGCAGCACGTCGTCGGTGACCGAGTCCATGTCGCCGATGATCATGTCCGGCGTGTAGCCGGCCTCCACCAGCGCGTCCGCGCCGCCGTCGACGCCGATCAGGACCGGCTTGAACTCGCGGATGTAGGGACGCAGCACGTCCAGGTCGGCCTTGTAGTCGTAGCCGCGCACCACGATCAGGCAGTGCCGCCCCTGCATCTCGGTCTGGATCTCCGGCACGCCGACCCCGTCGAGGAGCAGGTCGCGCTCCTGGCGGAGGTAGTCCATCGTGTTGGCGGCGAACGCCTCCAACTGGACCGACAGCCCCTCCCGGGCGTCGGCCATCGACTTGGCCACCGACTCGGCGTCCTGGAGGCTGCCGTGCGCCACCGGCTCGTCGCCGAGGAAGACGGTGTTGCCCTCGATCCGGACGGTGTCGCCCTCGCGGATCCGCTCGAAGACCCCCTCCCCCAGGTCGTCCAGGAGCGGGATGCCGGCGGCGACCAGCACCTCGGGCCCCAGGTTGGGGTAGCGGCCGGAGACCGACGGCTTCGCGTTGAGCACGGCGCCGACACCGACGGCGACGAGCGAGTCGGCGGCGACCCGGTCGAGATCGACGTGGTCGATGACCGCGATGTCACCGGGGCGGAGCCGGCCGACCAGGCGTTTTGTCCGGCGGTCGAGGCGTGCGGTGCCGAGGATCCTGCCCGGTTCCGCGTTCCGGGTCCGGCGCAACGTGGGTAGACGCATCGTGACCATCCTGGCATGTGAGGCAGGCAATTCTGTCGCGACATGCCTGAGCAGGGCCGCCTACCCAGGGAAGCACACTAACGCGCAGGCCGGTGTGCCTGTGCTCACAATCGCCGACCTCACGGGCGCCTTTCCCGGGCCGCCACGGCGAGAAGCTCCTCGGCGTGCGCGATACCCAGGTCCGAGTCGGGCAAACCCGCGAGCATCCGGGCCAGCTCCCGGGCGCGCTCGGTGTCCTCCACCACCCGGACCCCGCTCGTGGTGACCGCCCCGCCCGTGTCCTTCGCCACCACCAGGTGCCGGTCGGCGAACGCGGCCACCTGCGGCAGGTGGGTGACGACCAGCACCTGGTGGCTGCGGGCCAGCCGGGCCAGCCGCCGGCCGATCTCGACCGCGGCCTGGCCGCCGACCCCGGCGTCGACCTCGTCGAAGACCAGCGTGGGCGGCCCGCCCGAGCCGGCGAAGACCACCTCGATGGCGAGCATCACCCGGGACAGCTCACCGCCGGAGGCGCCGCGCTGCAACGGCAGCGAGGGCGCGCCCGGGTGAGCCAGCAGGCGCAGCTCGACCTCGTCGCCGCCGTCCGGGCCGACGCCGACCTCGGTGCCGTTGACCGGCAGGGTCGGCTCGGCGCGGCCGGCCGCGCGGGGCAGCACCGCCACCTCGATCCGGGCGTGCGGCATGGCCAGCCCGGCCAGCTCGACGGTGACCTGCTCGGCGAAGCGGGTCGCCGCCTCCTGCCGCGACGTCGACACCCGGCCGGCCAGGTCGGCCACCTCGCCGGCCAGCCGGGAGGCCTCCCGGTCCAGCTCGTCCAGGAGGTCGTCGGAGGTGTCCAGGTCGGCCAGCCGGGTGCGGGCACGCTCGGCCCAGGCGATCACCCCGTCGACGTCGTCGGCGTACTTGCGGGTGAGCGCGCGCAGCGCCGCCCGCCGCTCGTAGACGGTCTGCAACCGG
The DNA here is from genome assembly GCF_040649055.1 of Micromonospora sp. NPDC049060. Taxonomy (NCBI): domain Bacteria; kingdom Bacillati; phylum Actinomycetota; class Actinomycetes; order Micromonosporales; family Micromonosporaceae; genus Micromonospora; species Micromonospora sp. NPDC049060. Next base: position 8,340 of record NZ_JBEZEV010000099.1, on the reverse strand, counting down.
GCCGGGTCGGCGTCCAGCGCGGCGAGGTAGGCCGACAGCTCGGCGGAGACGTCCGTGACGAGGGTCGCCGCCTCCTCCAGCCGCCCCGCCAGCTCACCCAGCGCCGGGTCCGTGCCGGCCTGCGCCTCCAGGGTGCGGCGGGCGGTGCCGAGCAACGCCGCCGCGTCCGGCGTCTCGTCGGTCGCCTCCACGCCGCCGGCGACGCACTGGTGGGCCACCTGCGCCGCGGTGCGCAGCCCCTCGGCGTGCTCCAGCCGCTGCGCCTCCGCCTTCAGCTCGTCGTCCTCGCCGGGCTGCGGGTCCACCCGGGTGATCTCGTCGAGGCCGAGCCGCAGCAGGTCCGCCTCCTGGTTGCGCTCGCGGGCGTTGCGCCGCCGGTCGGACAGGTCGTCGACCACCGCGCGCCAGCGGGCGTACGCCTCGCGCAGCGCGTCGAGCAGCTTCTCGTGCTCCGGGCCGGCGAAGCGGTCCAGCGCGGCCCGCTGCTCGGCCGGCCGCAGCAGCCGCAGCTGGTCGGACTGGCCGTGCACCGCCACCGCCTGCTCGCCCACCTCGCCGAGCATCGACACCGGCATGCTCCGCCCGCCCAGGTACGCCCGGGAGCGGCCCTCCACGGTGACGGTGCGGCTCAGCAGCACCGAGCCGTCCTCGTCGGGCTCGCCGCCCGCGTCGGTGATCCGCGCGTGCACGGTGGCGGCGACGCGGCCCGCGAGCCGCAGCCGGCCCTCGACCACCGCCCGGCCCGGCTGGGCGCGCACCCGCCCGGCGTCGGCCCGCCCGCCGAAGAGCAGGCCGAGGCCGGTGACCACCATGGTCTTGCCCGCTCCGGTCTCGCCGGTGATGACGTTCATGCCGCCGGTCAGCGGCAGCGTGGTGTCCTCGATGACGCCCAGTCCGGTGATGCGCAGCTCTTCCAGCACAGCAACCGACAGTAGACGCGGCCCCCGACACTTGACCAGCCGGCGTGCGCACACCGGTGCGTCCGCCCGCCGACACCCCACCGGGGCGGCCGGCCCCCGGGTCAGCGTCGGTTGCCGCGCCAGCCGTGCACGGGCAGGTCGAACTTCGCCACCAGCCGGTCGGTGAACGGGCGGTCCCGCAGCCGCACGACGCGCACCGGCAGCGCGCCGCGCCGCACGGTGACCCGCGCCCCGGGCGGCAGGTCGTAGACCCGTCGGCCGTCGCAGGACATCACGGCGAGGGTGGTGAACGGGTCGACGGTGATGACGAACCTGGAGGTGGGCGCGGTGACCAGCGGCCGGCTGAACAGCGCGTGCGCGCTGATCGGCACCAGCAGCAGGGCCTCCACCTCCGGCCAGACCACCGGCCCGCCGCCGGAGAACGCGTACGCCGTCGAGCCGGTGGGGGTCGCGCAGACCACGCCGTCACAGCCGTACCGCGACAGCGGGCGGCCGTCCACGTCGACCATCAGCTCCAGCATCTGGGCGCGCTCGCCCTTCTCGACGCTGATCTCGTTGAGCGCCCAGGACTCGATGGTCGGGCCGCCGTCGAACTCGGCGGTCACGTCGAGGGTGAGCCGCTCGTCGACTGTGTAGTTGCGCTCGACCACGTCGCGTACCGCGCTGTCCAGGTCGTCGATCTCGGCCTCGGCGAGGAAGCCGACCTTGCCGAGGTTGATGCCGATCAGCGGCACCTTCTCCGGGCGGGCCAGCTCCGCCGCGCGCAGGAAGGTGCCGTCCCCGCCGAGCGCGAAGACGATCTCCGCGCCCTCGGCCGCCTCGAGGCCGGTCACCGGGACCACTCCGGGCAGGTCGAGGTCGTCGGCCTCCTCGGCCACGACCCGCACCTCGAAGCCGGCCGAGATCAGGTCGGCGGCGACGGCGCGGGCGTGCTCGGTGCTGCGCCGGCGACCGGTGTGCGTCACCAGCAGTGCCGTGCGGCTCACCGGGACGGCCGTCCCGTCGTGCCCACGCGGCATCCGCGCGGCACGCCCGCGACCGCGGGGCTCGCCAGTCCACTCACCCGGCCACCTCCTCCGTCGCCGCGTCCGGCTGGTCGCCGGACGGCACCGGGCCACCCGGCCCGGCGGTCACCACCGCGCGCACCCGCTCCGGGTCCGCCGGCGGTGCGTCCCGGCGTAACCATACGAAGAACTCGACGTTGCCGCTCGGCCCGGGCAGCGGACTCGCGGCCACGTCGGCCAGGCCGAGGTCGAGCCGGGCCGCCGCGGCGGCCACGTCGAGCACGGCCTCCGCGCGCAGCGACGGGTCCCGGACCACCCCGCCGGCGCCCACCCGCTCCTTGCCGACCTCGAACTGCGGCTTCACCATCAGCGCCAGGTCACCGTCGGGCCGGGTGCAGCCGGCCAGCGCCGGCAGCACCAGCCGCAGGGAGATGAACGACAGGTCGGCGACCGTGAGGTCGACCGGGCCGCCGATGACCTCCGGCGTCAGCGTACGGACGTTGGTGCGCTCGAAGACCCGCACCCGGGGATCGTTGCGCAGCGGCCAGGCGAGCTGCCCGTAGCCGACGTCGACCGCGACCACCTCCGCCGCGTCGGCCCGCAGCAGCACGTCGGTGAAGCCGCCGGTGGAGGCGCCCGCGTCCAGGCACCGCCGGCCGGCCACCGTCAGCCCGCCCGGGGCGAAGGCGGCCAGCGCTCCGGCCAGCTTGTGCCCGCCCCGGGAGACGTACTCCGAGCCGGGGTCCTCGCCGGTGACCAGGAGCGGATCGGCGGGGTCGACCATCGCGGCGGGCTTGCGTGCCTGCACCCCGCGCAACTGGACCCGGCCGGCCTCCACCAGCGCGGCGGCCTGTTCCCGGGACCGGGCCAGCCCGCGGCGGACGAGTTCGGCGTCCAGCCGGTTACGACGTGCCATGCGTGGTTCTTCTCCGGTCGGTCAGGTCTGGTCGATGGTGGCGAGGGTCTCCCGCAGCGTCTCGTACGCCGCCTCGTACTGCGCGATCTGGTCGGCCGGGGCGAGCGTCGCGGCGTTGGCCATGGCCCGTACGGCGGCGTCCACGGCGGGATGCCGGTCGTCGCCGAGGTCGTCGGCGGACTCCGGCAACGACGGCGGAGCGGGGCGCGGGCCCGGCCGGGCGGCCGGCGGCGGACCGGGCCGGAACGGGCCGGTCGCCGAGCCGTGGCCGGCACCCGGCGGGCCGGGGCGGGCGCCGGGCGGCGGGCCGGGCCGGAAGGGGCCGCTCACGACCCGCTCCCGGCCGGGGCCGGGCGCGTCACGCCTCGTCCTCCGGCGGCCGCTTGCGGGCCGGTGCCTTCTTCACCGGCCGGACCGGCTCCGCGGCGCCCTCGGTCGGGGCGAGGGCCGACGGCGTCCGCTTGGCCACCGTCTTCTTCGCCACGGCCTTCTTGGCCAGTGCCTTCTTCGCGACGGCCGGCCTCGCCACCGGGGCGGGGGCCGTCGAGGTCGGTACGGCCGGTTCGGCCGCGCCCGGGGCGGGCGACGGCCCGGCGCCGGCGGGCACCGGGTGCGCCGACGCCCCGGTGCCTGCGGGCACCGGCGCCCCTGGACCGGCCGGCACCGGCGGGGCGCCGAGGCTCGCCTTGGCGTCCCGGAGCTGGCGCTCGAGCTCGTGCACCCGGCGGGTCAGCTCGGCGACCTCGTCGGCGGTGGCGAGCCCCACCGCGCCGAGGGCCCGGTCCACTTCGAACCGCACCAGCTTGGTCAGCGACTCCCGGTTGGCCGCGCCCGTGGACACCAGCTCCTCGGCGAGGGTCTGCAGCTGGGCGGCGGTCGCCCCGCCCGAGCCGACGACCCGGCGAACCGCGTCCTGGGCCTTCTTCCGGGGCGCCTCCGTCAGGCCCATGGCCAGCTCGAGGTAGGCGCGCCACGCGTCCTGCATGCCTGTTTCCTTCCGCGGGGCGGGGGTGTGCAGGTGCCACGCTACCGGGCACCCCGCGACGCCCTGTGCGGTACGGTGCCGGGGACGGCGTGGCGAGCGGTGAGGGGGCGATGGTGGCCAGCGTGGACGAATGCCGGCAGGCGTTGCGGGATCTGGCGGCCCGGCTGGACCGCAACGCGGAGACGGTGCGGGAGAAGGTCGACTTCGACCGGACGCTGGCCTGCCGGATCACCGACCTGGAGACCGCCTTCCACGGCCGGCTCTCCGGCGGCCGCCTGGTCGACCTGGCCGACGGCGACGACCCGAAGGCCAAGATCGCGCTGAGCACCGGCAGCGACGACCTGCTCGCACTGGTCCGCGGCGAACTCGACATCACCCGGGCGGTCACGTCCCGGCGGGTGTCGATCAAGGCCAACCCGCTCGACCTGATGAAGCTGCGCAAGCTGCTCTGAGTCGACCCGCACGCTGCCTGACCCGGGAACGCGGGCGGCCGTCGGCGGGATGAAGTTCGTCGACGGACGTCAGCCGGATGCGTTCGGCGTCAGCGGACGTCGGCGGGATGGAGTTCGGCGTCGGCGGCCGTCAGGCGGACAGGCCGAGTTCGGCCAGTGCCTTCTCCGCCTCGGCCGAGCCGGGACGGATCCGCGCCGGCCGCGCCGACCAGGCGGTCGCGCAGAGCGCCGCCAGGGCGTCCAGCGCACGGCCCGACCCGGCCAGCTCCAGCGCGTCGTCCCGCGCGGCCACCGACCAGCCGCTGGCGTCCGCCGGGCCCGGGACCCGCACCACGGCCGTCGGGTCGAAGAGCCCCGCCAGGTCCATCGAGACGTACGTCGGCCTGCGGTGCGGCGGGGCGGCGAGCAGCTCGGCCGCGTCGCTCACGCCGGTGAGCACCAGCAGACTGTCCAGGCCGGCCCGCCGGGCGCCCTCGATGTCGGTGTCCAGCCGGTCGCCCACCAGCAGCGTCCGGCCCTCGCCGGCACGTCGGGCCGCCGTGGTGAACAGGGCCGGCTCGGGCTTGCCGACGACCACGTCGGGATCCCGGCGCAGCGCGGTACGCAGCACGGCGACCAGGGCACCGTTGCCCGGCAGTGGTCCACGATCGCTGGGCAGGGCCGGGTCGGTGTTGGTGGCGACCCAGGTCGCGCCGCCGCGTACGGCCACCGACGCCTCGGCCAGGTCCGCCCAGCAGACCTGCGGACCGAACCCCTGCACCACCGCTACCGGCGACTCGTCGGCCCGGGACACCGGGGTCAGCCCGACCGCGCGCAGCTCGGCCCGCAGAGCCTCGGTGCCGACGACCAGCACCGCGGCGCCGGCGGGAAGCTGGTCGCGAAGCAGCTCCGCGGCGGCCGCCGCCGAGGTGAGCACCTCCTCGGGCCGGGCGGGCACGCCCATCCCGGTGAGTAGGTCGGCCACCTCGCTGGAGCGGCGCGAGGCGTTGTTGGTCGCGTACGCCACGGAGCGGCCCTCGGCGCGCAGCCGGCCGACCGCCTCGACCGCGCCGGGGACCGGCCGGTCGATCAGGTAGATCACGCCATCCAGGTCGAAGACGACCAGGGCGTACCCGTCGACCAGCCGTTCCCCAGCACCCGTCGTCATCGCTGCGCGGTGCCCGACTCGCCGGAGGCGGTGGGCTCGCCACCGCCGGTGGCGGCCCCGCTGTCGTCGCCGCGCGTACCGGTCGCGACGTTGTCCGCCTCGTCGTCGGTCAGCTCGTCGTCGGTCAGGTCGTCCGACGGCACCGCCGCGACCGCGGCCTCGTCCTGGTCGTCCTGGTCGTCGTCCTCGTCGTCCTCGTCGTCCTCGTCGTCTTCGCCTTCGTCCTCGTCGGCGTCGGCGTCGGTCGACTCCGTGTCGCTGGCGAGGTCGGCGTCCGGCCGGGCCGGTACCGCACCCGGGGCGCCGGGACCGGAGGCGATCGCCTCGGCGGACTCCTCGTCCTCCTCGTCGCCCTCGATCACCACACCGTCGAGTTCCAGCAGCCGCTCGGCGGCGTCGGTCTCGCCCTCGGTGTCGACGTCGGCAGCCCGGGAGAACCACTCGCGGGCCTCGTCACGACGACCGACCGCGAGCAGCGCGTCGGCGTACGCGTACCGCAGCCGGGCCGTCCACGGCTCGGCCGTCTCGCTCGTCAGCTCGGGGACCTGGAGCATGGCCACCGCGGCATCCTTCTGGCCCAGGTCGCCGCGCGCCCCGGCCGCCACGATCAGCAGCTCGGTCGCCACGGCCTGGTCCAGCTTCTCCCGGTCCGCGCCACGGAACAGGTCGATCGCCCGCTCGGGCCGGCCCAGCGCCCGCTCGCAGTCCGCGAGCACGGCCAGGTGGCTCTGCAACCCGCTCATCCGGTGGTACGTGCGCAGCTCCGCGATCGCGGTCTGCCACTCCCCCGCGTGGTACGCGGCCAGGCCGACCGCCTCGCGGACGGCCGCGATCCGGGACGCCAGCCGACGGGCCGCCAGCGCGTGCGCCAGCGCCTCGGCCGGGTCCTCGTCGATCAGCTGACCCGTCGCCACCAGGTGCCGGGCGACCGTCTCGGCGACCGGCTTCGCCAGCGAGAGCAGCTCGGCCCGGACGTCCTTGTCGAGGTCGGTCGCGACGATCTCGTCGGGCAGCGCGGGGGCCGCCGTACGCTCCCCCTCCGCCTCGGGACGCTCCCGCCGCTCGTCGCGACGCTCTCCGCCCCGGAAGCCGCCCTCACGACGGTCCCCCTGGCGTTCTCCGCCCCGGTAGCCACCTTCGCGGTCGCCGCCCCGGTAGCCGCCTGGACGGTCGCCGCCCTCACGACGGTCGCCACCGCGGTAGCCGCCCTCGCGGTCTCCGCCACGGAAACCACCCGGGCGGTCGCCACTCTCGCGGCGGAACCCGCCCTCGCGGTCGCCGCCACGGAAACCACCCGGACGGTCGCCGCCCTCACGACGGTCGCCACCGCGGAAACCGCCCTCGCGGTCTCCGCCACGGAAACCGCCCGGGCGGTCGCCACTCTCGCGGCGGAACCCGCCCTCGCGGTCGCCGCCACGGAAACCACCCGGACGATCGCCACCCTCACGACGGTCCCCACCGCGGAAACCACCCTCGCGGTCACCGCCACGGAAACCACCCGGACGATCGCCACCCTCACGACGGTCGCCGCCACGGTAGCCACCTTCGCGGTCGCCACCACGGAAGCCACCTGGACGGTCGCCACCCTCACGACGGAAGCCGCCCTCACGCGGGGGACCCGAACGGAAACCACCCTCACGACGGTCCCCACCGCGGAAACCGCCCTCGCGGTCACCGCCACGGAAACCACCCGGACGATCGCCACCCTCACGGCGGTCGCTGCCACGGTAGCCACCTTCGCGGAAGCCGCCTGGACGGTCGCTACCCTCACGACGGTCCCCACCGCGGAAACCGCCCTCGCGGTCGCCGCCACGGAAACCACCCGGACGATCGCCACCCTCACGGCGGTCGCTGCCACGGTAGCCACCTTCGCGGAAGCCGCCTGGACGGTCGCCACCCTCACGACGGTCCCCACCGCGGAAACCGCCCTCGCGGTCGCCGCCACGGAAACCACCCGGACGATCGCCACCCTCACGACGGTCGCCACCGCGGAAACCACCCTGACGATCGCCACCGCGGAAACCACCTGGACGGTCGCCGCCCTCACGGCGGTCGCCGCCACGGAAGCCACCCTCACGCGGCGGCCCCGAACGGAAATCACCCTCACGACGGTCCCCACCACGGAAACCACCCTGACGATCGCCACCCTCACGACGGTCACCGCCGCGGAAACCACCCTCGCGGTCGCCACCACGGAAACCACCCGGACGATCGCCACCCTCACGACGGTCGCCACCACGGAAGCCACCCTCACGCGGCGGCCCCGAACGGAAACCACCCTCACGACGGTCCCCACCACGGAAACCACCCTCGCGGTCACCGCCACGGAAACCACCCGGACGGTCGCCGCCCTCACGACGGTCGCCGCCACGGTAGCCGCCGGATCGCTCGTCACCGTCTCGACGGAAGCCACCTTCGCGGCGGTCGCCGCCCCGGAAACCCTCACGGTCGCTGCGGAAGCCGCCCTGGCGGTCGCCGACGTCCCGACGAGGGGCGCCACCACCGCGGGAATCACTGGCACGCGGACCGGACCGGAAGCCGCCCTCTCGGCGGTCGCCACCACGGGAGTCGCCGTCACGGCGGTCGCCGCCGGCGTGTCCGCCGCGCTGGCCGCCCCGGTCCTCGCGGTACGGGGGCCGGTCGTCGCGGCGCGGCGCTCCCTCGCGTCCACCCGAACGGTCTTCGTAGCGACGGGGACGATCTCCGCCCTGCGATCCTGAACTCACAGGTACATCCTTCCTCATTGCGTCACCTACGACGCTACGCAGTCGAGGGCCGACCCGGATGGGGCGGCCCTCGACTGGAAAAGTTGTCCGGCGGTGTCCTACTCTCCCACACCCTCCCGAGTGCAGTACCATCGGCGCTGGAGGGCTTAGCTTCCGGGTTCGGAATGTAACCGGGCGTTTCCCCTCCGCC
>NZ_JBEZEV010000098.1:0-23815 GCF_040649055.1 Micromonospora sp. NPDC049060 | reverse complement strand
CTAGTAAATGAGCCCCACCCGGTCCCCCACCCCCCCCCCCCCGCCGGGGGGGGTCTTGCCGGGTTCTTCCCAGCCGCCCCCCCCCCCCAACCCCCCCCCCCCCCCCCCCCCCCCCCCGGGTGGCCCTGCGCCGATTGTCGACGATCCAACCTACGCGGGGGTGGTTCGTCCGACCGGAGAGATAGTGTCGACCGGTGGCCCCCCGTCCAGCCGGACGAGGGGTGATCGTCGTGTCCTCCCGCTGGAAGTGATCTCATGCTCACCGGTCTGTTCTCCGCCGCCCTGGCCGACCCGGGGCTGGCCCGGGCACGTGACCTGGCGCGCTCCGGTGCCGCGCAGGTCGACGGCCTCGACATCACCGCCCCGCCGGCGCTGCGCCCGTTCGCGGTCGCCGCGGTCGCCGCCGACCGGGCCGGCGACGGCGGGCCGGGCGGCGGCGCGGGTCGTCCCGTGCTCGCCGTGACCGCCACCACGCGGGAGGCCGACGACCTGGCCGCCGCGCTGGGCAGCCTGCTCCCGCCCGAGCAGGTGACGGTCTTCCCGTCGTGGGAGACGCTGCCGCACGAGCGCCTGTCGCCCCGCTCCGACACGGTCGGCCGTCGGCTGGCCGTGCTGCGCCGGCTGGCGCACCCCGGTTCGGCCGACGCGCACGGTCGCACCGGTCCGCTGCGGGTGGTCGTGGCGCCCGTCCGGTCGCTGCTGCAACCGCAGCTCAAGGGCCTCGGCGACCTGGAGCCGGTGCAGCTCGCCGCCGGGCAGGAGGCCGACCTGGAGGAGGTCGCCCGCCGGTTGACCGACATGGCGTACGGGCGGGTCGACCTGGTCACCAAGCGGGGCGAGTTCGCCGTGCGCGGCGGCATCCTCGACATCTTCCCGCCCACCGACGAGCACCCGTCGCGGGTCGAGTTCTGGGGCGACGAGGTGGAGGAGATCCGCACCTTCGCCGTCGCCGACCAGCGCACCATCGCGCAGGTGCCGCAGCTGTGGGCGCCGCCGTGCCGGGAGCTGCTGCTCACCCCGTCGGTGCGCAAGCGGGCCGCCGCACTCGCCGAGGAGCACCCGGAGCTGGCCGAGATCCTCGACAAGCTGGCCGAGGGCATCCCGGTGGAGGGCATGGAGTCCCTGGCCCCGGCGCTGATCGGCGCCGACTCGATGGAGCTGCTGCTGGACGCCATGCCGGCCGGCACCCACGTGCTCCTGTGCGACCCGGAGCGGATCCGCACCCGGGCGCACGACCTGGTGCGTACCGCTGACGAGTTCTTGAAGGCCAGTTGGGATACGGCCTCCGCAGGAGGTAAGGCCCCCGTCGACCTCGGCGCCGCCGCCTTCCGGACCCTGGGCGACGTACGCGCCGTCGCGGCGAAGCTGCGCCAGCCCTGGTGGACGCTGTCGCCGTTCGGGCTGGCCGAGGCGGAGGCCGCCCCGGCGCGGCAGCCCTGGGAGGACGGCCCGGAGGCGTACGACGTCACCCCCGACGACGCGATCGCGGTGACCCTCTCCGCGCAGCCGGCCCCGCTCTACCACGGCGAGACCGCCCGGGTGGTCGACGACCTCAAGCGCTGGACCGGCGAGCGCTGGTCGGTCGCGCTGGTCTTCGAGGGGCACGGCCCCGCCCAACGGGCGGTCGAGGTGCTCCGCGACGCCGGCCTCGGCGCGCGGCTGACCGAGGAGATCCCGACCGCGCCCGCCCCCGGCGAGGTGCTGGTCGCCTGCGGCAGCCTGACCGGCGGATTCGTCGACGAGGCGTCCCGGTTCGTGCTGCTCACCGGCAACGACGTCACCGGCGGGCGGGGCACCTCGACCCGCGACATGCGCAAGATGCCGAGCCGGCGGCGCAACACCATCGACCCGCTGGAGCTGAAGGCCGGCGACCACGTCGTGCACGAGCAGCACGGCATCGGCCGCTACGTCGAGCTGGTGCAGCGCACCGTCAACGGGGCCTCCCGGGAATACCTCGTCATCGAGTACGCCCCGAGCAAGCGCGGCCAACCCGGCGACCGGCTCTTCGTCCCCACCGACCAGCTCGACCAGCTCTCCCGCTACGTCGGCGGCGAGCAGCCCACCCTGCACAAGATGGGCGGCTCGGACTGGCAGAAGTCCAAGGCCCGGGCCCGCAAGGCGGTCAGGGAGATCGCCGCCCAGCTGATCCAGCTCTACGCGGCCCGCAAGGCGTCCAAGGGGCACAGCTTCGGCCCCGACACGCCGTGGCAGCGGGAGCTGGAGGACGCCTTCCCGTGGCAGGAGACGCCGGACCAGCTCGCCGCGATCGAGGAGGTCAAACGGGACATGGAGCAGACCGTCCCGATGGACCGGCTGATCTGCGGCGACGTCGGCTACGGCAAGACGGAGATCGCGGTCCGGGCGGCGTTCAAGGCGGTGCAGGACGGCAAGCAGGTGGCCGTGCTGGTGCCCACCACGCTGCTGGTGCAGCAGCACTACAACACGTTCGCCGAGCGGATGAGCCAGTTCCCGGTGACCATCCGGCAGCTCTCGCGCTTCCAGACGCCGAAGGAGGCGGAGCAGGCCCTGGAGATGGCCGCCGCGGGCACCGCCGACATCGTCATCGGCACCCACCGGCTGCTCCAGGCGGCCACCCGGTTCAAGTCGCTCGGCCTGGTCATCGTCGACGAGGAGCAGCGCTTCGGCGTCGAGCACAAGGAGCACCTGAAGACGATGCGCGCCTCGGTCGACGTGCTGAGCATGTCGGCCACCCCGATCCCGCGCACCCTGGAGATGGCGATCACCGGCATCCGGGAGATGTCGACAATCGCCACCCCGCCCGAGGAACGGCACCCGGTGCTCACCTTCGTCGGGGCGCACGACGAGCGGCAGGTGGCCGCCTCCATCCACCGCGAGCTGCTCCGCGACGGGCAGGTCTTCTACCTGCACAACCGGGTCGAGTCGATCGACCGGACGGCCCGCAAGCTGCGGGAGCTGGTGCCCGAGGCGCGGGTCGCGGTGGCGCACGGCCAGATGGGCGAGGAGGCCCTGGAGAAGGTCATGGTCGGCTTCTGGGAGAAGGAGTTCGACGTGCTGGTCTGCACCACGATCGTGGAGTCCGGCATCGACATCCCCAACGCCAACACCCTGATCGTGGAGCGGGCGGACCTGCTCGGCCTGGCCCAGCTGCACCAGATCCGCGGCCGGGTCGGCCGGGGCCGGGAGCGGGCGTACGCGTACTTCCTCTACCCGCCGGAGAAGCCGCTCACCGAGCACGCCCACGAGCGGCTGGCGACCATCGCCCAGCACACCGAGCTGGGCGCCGGCATGTACGTGGCGATGAAGGACCTGGAGATCCGGGGCGCCGGCAACCTGCTCGGCGGCGAGCAGTCCGGCCACATCGAGGGCGTCGGCTTCGACCTGTACGTGCGGATGGTCGGCGAGGCGGTCTCCGCGTTCAAGGGCGAGCGCCCGGAGGAGGAGACCGAGGTCAAGGTCGACCTGCCGGTCGACGCCCACCTGCCGCACGACTACGTCGCGGTGGAGCGGCTGCGCCTGGAGATGTACCGCAAGCTCGCCGAGGCCCGCGACGCCGACCGGCTGCGCGAGGTGGTCGCCGAGATGACGGACCGCTACGGCGAGCCGCCCGCGCCGGTGCAGAACCTCGTCGCGGTGGCCCGGTTCCGGCTGCTGGCCCGCCGCTACGGCCTGACCGACGTCTCCATGCAGGGCAAGCACCTCCGGTTCGGCCCGCTGCCGCTGCCCGACTCGAAGCAGCTGCGGCTCAAGCGCTACCACCCCGACTCGGTCTACAAGCAGGCGCTCGACCAGGTCAGCGTGCCCCGGCCGAGCACCCGGCGGGTGGGCGGCGAGCCGCTGCGCGACCAGGCCCTGCTGGAGTGGTGCGCCCAGCTGCTCAAGGACGTCCTGGGCGAGCCGGCGACGGCGGGAGCCGCCGCGCGGTGAGTGGCGGTCGACGACGGCTGACCGGCAGCCGGCGGGTGGGCAGGGGTGGCGACCTGGCGCGTAGCCGCAACGTCGAGGCGGCCACCGCCCGCCTGCGCGCCCGCGCGGCTGGGGCCGGGCTGGCGGGGAGACCGGTGGGCGGTGTCACGGCGGCCCCGGGCGGCATGAGAGAGTGACCGACATGCGTGCTCGCCGTCTTGTCGCCGTCGCCAGCGTGGCGCTCGGCCTCGTCGCCCTCTCCGGTTGCCGTGCCGAGCCCGGTGTCGCCGCCTACGTCGGTGACCTGCGGATCACCGAGGATGCCGTCACCGGGATCGTCGACGACCTGCGGGCGAAGAACCCGACGCCGACCGGGCAGCCCGAGACGCCCGAGGGGCAGCCCCCGGCGCAGGTGCCGCAGCTGCCCGACCGCGGCCAGATCGTCAGCATGCTGGTGTTGACCGAGGTCTGCGAGAGGCTCTCCGCGGACAAGAACTACCAGCCGCGCGGGCAGGTCGCGCCGGAGCAGGTCGCCCAGCAGCTCAGCCTGTCGCCCGACACCGGCTACGTGCGCCGGTCCGCCGAGCTCTACAACTGCCTGTCGGGGGTGCCGACCGGGGCGCCGGCCGAGCCGACCGCGCAGGATCTGGCGGACGTGGTGGCGGCGGGCCGCAAGGCGGGTGCCATCCCGGCCGACGTGCCCGACGAGGCGGCCGCCCGCCAGCTCGACGGCGAGCAGCTGCGCGGCGCGCTGGCCACCCGCAAGTCGCTGGCCGAGGCCGTCGCCGCGTACGACGTGACGGTCAACCCCCGCTACCGCCCGCTGGAGTTCCCGGTGCTGAGCTTCTCCGGCAACGCGCCGGCGGTGAGCGTGCCGCTGGGCGAGGCCGGCTCCGACGGGGTCACCGACGTCTCCACCCCGGATCCGCTGCCCACCGTCGCGCCCGAGGCGGCCGGCGAGACCCACAGCTGAGCATGCCGGCGCGGATCGTCCTGCTCGTCACCTCGCCCCGGCTGCCGGCCGGGCTGCTGACCGCCGCCGCGTGGGACGTCGTACGCCGGCATCCGGTGCTGGCGGGGGCGGAGAGCGAGCTGACGACGGCGGTCCGCGCGTCGGGCGCCGAGGTCACGGTGGTCGACGGCCGGGCGACGCAGGCGCTGCTCGACGCGGCGGCGGCGCACGGCGTCGCGGTGTGGCTGGCCGGCCCGGCCGGCGACGAGTCGCTGGCCCGCGAGCTGGGCCTGCGGCTGGCCCGCGAGCCCGGCCTGGCCGAGCTGGAGCTGATGTACGGCTCCTGGGACCCGCCGGGCGCCCGGCTGCTCGACGCCGTGGCGGTGATGGACCGGCTGGCCTCCCCGGGCGGCGATCCCTGGAAGCGCGCGCAGACCCACCGCAGCCTCGCCGGTTTCCTGATCGAGGAGTGCTACGAGGCGTACGACGCGATCAGCGCCGGGGACACCGACGCGCTGCGCGAGGAGCTGGGCGACGTGCTGCTCCAGGTGGTGCTGCACGCCCGCCTCGCCGAGGAGCTGCCCGAGGAGCAGCGGTGGACCGTCGACGACGTGGCCGGCGGGCTGGTCGACAAGATGGTCCGGCGCAACCCGCACGTCTTCGCCGACGCCGAGGCGGGCACCCTGGAGGAGATCGAGGCCAGCTGGGAGCGGATCAAGCGGACCGAGAAGGCGCGTGACTCGGTGCTCGACGGCGTCGCACTCAGCCAGCCGGCCCTCGCCCTGGCCGCCAAGATCCTGGAGCGCGCCGGGCGGGTCGGCCTCGCCGTACCGCCGCCCCTCGCGGATTCCCAGGTGGACCCGGAGGCGCGCCTCGGCGCGGGCCTGCTCGCCACGGTCGCGGCGGCCCGCGGGGCGGGCCTGGACCCGGAGGCGGCCCTGCGCCGCGCCGCCCTCGCCTACGCGGACGCGGTCCGCGCCGCCGAAAAGGCCTGAGTCGACCCGGTAGGGTCGGCGGGTGGAATCGTTTGTGCCGCTCGCGGAGCGGATCGTCGACGCGTTGCTGGAGAGCCGGCCGGGGGTCGCGACCTCCACCGGCGACCACCGTTACGACGACCGGCTGCCGGACCTCTCCGCCGAGGCGGTCGCGGCCGACCGGACCATGCTCAGGGAGGCCGCGGACGCGCTCGCCGAGCTGGACCCGGACGCCCTGGACGTCGAGGAGCGCGTCGACCACGCGCTGCTCACCTCGTTCGTGGACCGGGAGCTGTTCGAGTCCGGCGACATCCGCGCGCACGAGTGGGACCCGCTGCGGCACAACCCCGGGCCGCTGCTGCACGCGCTGCTCGCCCGCCCGTACGCCCCGGTCGACGTGCGGCTGACCAGCCTGGCGGGCCGGCTCGCCGCCGTACCGGACGCCCTGGCGACCGCGCGCGCGACGTTGCGCGACATGCCGCGCATCCACGCGGAGACGGCGGTCGGGCAGTTCGCCGGCACGGCGGCGCTGATCCGCGACGAGGTGCCGGCGCTGCTCGCGCAGGCCCCCGCCCTGCACGACCGGGTCGAGCCGGCAGCCACCGCGGCGATCGCGGCGCTGGAGGAGTTCGTCGCGTGGCTGCGTCAGGGCCTGGCCGCCGACGCCGGCCCCGGGCGGGACCCGCGGCTGGGCCGCCGCCGCTGGGAGGCGCGGCTCTGGCACACCCTCGACACGGAGCTGGGCGCCGCCGAGATCCAGCGCCGGGCCTGGGCCAACCTGGACCGGGTCGGCGAGGAGATCCGCGCGGCGGCCGTCGAGCTGGTCGGCGGTCCGGCCGACGACGAGACGGTACGCCGGGCGCTGGACCTGCTGGCCGCCGAGCACCCGGACGACCACACCATCGTGGACCTCGCCTCGGTCACCCTGGACGAGGCGACCGACTTCGTGCGCGTCCACGACCTGATCACCCTGGTCGACGACCCGTGCGTGATCCAGGAGATGCCCCAGTTCGCCCGGGGCGTGGCGGTCGCCTACTGCGACTCACCCGGCCCGCTGGAGACGGCGGACGTGCCGACGTTCTACTGCATCGCGCCCACCCCGGCGGAGTGGCCCGCGCACCGGGTCGAGTCGTTCTACCGCGAGTACAACGACCACATGATCCGCAACCTGACGGTGCACGAGGCGATGCCGGGGCACTTCCTCCAGCTCGCCCACGCCCGCCGGCACGTCGGGCCCACCCGGGTCCGCGCGCTGACCGAGTCGGGCCCCTTCATCGAGGGCTGGGCGGTCTACACGGAGGAGCTGATGGCCGGCCTCGGCTTCGGCGGCCTGCCGGTGCGGTTGCAGCAGCTCAAGATGCAGCTCCGGATGACCATCAACGCGCTGCTGGACCAGCTCGTGCACTGCGAGGAGCTGCCGGAGGCCGAGGCGATGGCGCTGATGACCGGGCGGGGCTTCCAGGAGGAGGGGGAGGCGGCCGGCAAGTGGCGGCGCGCCCTGCTCACCTCGACGCAGCTCTCGACGTACTTCGTCGGCTACAGCGAGGTGGCCGCGATCGCCGCCGCCCGCCCGGTCGGCGTGGCGGTACGCGAGTGGCACGACGCGATGCTCGCCCACGACTGCCCGCCCCCGCGCCACCTGCGCACCCTGCTCGGCGTGTGACGGAGGGTCCGGTGTCTGAAATCACCCGCGGTCGCGGTTCGGTTGCCCGCCGTCGGATCTGACCGGGGATGACACCTCGTGGCGCTTACGGAAAGTGAGCCCATGTAGCCATTGAGCGAGGTGTGGCCTCCCGAGTGGGGCAACGAGATCGAAGGTTGTCTCGTAGTCTCTCGCTTGCCGTGATCTACACGGGATCGATGGTTGTCGCACGGGGGTTCGATGCTAGACATACCTGTTCAGAGGTTCCATTCCGTCCGATGGTGGGTCCGAGCGCGTGGCGCAATCGTTGCGACGTTCGTGCTGGCCCTGATCGCGGCGGTTCTTGCAGTACCCTCTCCAGCCTTCGCCGAAGAGGATGCCTCCGAAGCCATCGACTTTCGGGCATGGGCGGTGCAACTCATGCGCTCCGGTGGTCCGAGCACCGCCAGGGCCGCAGAGGTGGCACTGGCCGGAACGGATGAAGAACTTCAGACCTTCTTCGTGGACGGTCTGCGGGCCGCGTCCGAGCAGGACGACCAAGCTCAGGTGAACGAGTACCTGGCTGCGGGAGGGTATGCGACGCGGCAGGCGGCGCAGCAGGCACTCGCGGGCACGCCACTGCAACAGTGGGTCTTCCTCGACTCCGGATGGGAACAGCCCTGGCTGCTCGATGAGCAGACCCGGGTCACACAGGTCATGGCCGTCGGCGGGCCTCGGATCAAAGCCGCCGGTCAGGCGGCGCTCGACGGATCCGCGGAAGACATCACTGCTTTCCTCTCCAAGGGTCAGTACCTCGCGCGTGAGCACGACAACCGGGTGCGCACCTCGCAAATCATGACGTCCGGCGGGCCGTACGTGCAGGCTGCGGCGCAGGCGGCACTGGATGGCAATGCCGCTGCGGTGGAAGAGTTCCTCAGCTACGGCCAGCACGTGGCCCGGGCGAGGGACGAGGAACTGTCAACGGTCAGCCGACTCGCCGACCTGGCCAAGGAGGCCAGCCAGACCGCGGAGCGTGAGACGCAGGCGGCGAAGGTGGCTGCGGACAAGGCGATCGAAGCGGCACGGCTGGCGAAGGAGGCGGCGCAGCGGGCCGCAGCTGAGACGGCCGCGGCGAAGGACTCTGCGATCAAGGCCTCGGCTGCGGCGGCCCGGGCGGCGGATGCGGCGAAGCGGGCGGCTGCGGCGGCGCGGACGGCGATCGGGGCTGCCGCGGCGGCGAACAGCGCGGCGCGGGTGGCGTCGAACGCGGCGGCTCGTGCGGCGTCGGCGGCGGCGTTGGCCGGTGACGCGGCGTCTCGGGCTTACTCGGCGGCGTCGGAAGCGGCGGGGGACGCCACCAAGGCTGCCAAGGCGCGGCAGGCGGCGCAGAACGCCCGGAACGTGGCGGCGTCGGCGCGCAAGGCCGCAGACGCGGCGAAGGCAGCCAAGAACGCGGCGGGCGCTGCGGGTGACGCCTCAAAGGCCGCGCGTAGCGCGGTGGCGAATGCCAACGAGGCGGCGGCAGCGGCGGATGCGGCAAGCAACCACGCGAACGTCTCGCAGGCGGAGGCTGACCGGGCGCGCCGGGCGGCGGAGGAGGCCCGGCGTCGGGCAGCGGAAGCCGATCGGGCGGCAGACCGGGCGGAGGCGCTGGCGCGTAAGGCCGCGACCGCAGCCGGCGAAGCGGAACGGCACGCCCGTGAGGCGGCTGATCGGGCTGAGGCGGCGGCAGCGGCGGCGGACGAGGCGGCCGCCCACGCTGGGGAGGCTGCCTATGCGGCGGCGAAAGCCGCCGCACACGCGAACGCCGCCCTGGCGGCTGCCGACACCGCCGCGCAGGCGGTGGAGCAGGCCCGCGTGGTCGAGGTGAACGCTCGGGACGCGGACAAGGAGCGGCTCGACAGCCTGGTGGCCGAGGGCATGGCCGCGGCTGAGGCGGAGCGGGCCGTCGAGCTGGAGCGACTTGCGAAGGCCGCCTACGACGCGGAGGAGCAGGCACGGCGGGACGAGGAGACCCGCCAGTTGCTCGCCGCGGCGCGAGCTCCCGGTGCGCCGGCGGACCTGGTGCTGCGCAACGGCAGGAAGGTTGCTGCTCGCCTGTTGACGACCGGCGGCAAGTGGACCCAGCAGGTTGCCGAGCGCGCTCTGGTGGGCTCGGAGACGGACGTCCGGGATTTCGTCCTCAGCTCGCTCGAGGTCGCTGCCGAGCAGGACGACCGCGCGAAGGTCGCGCAGATCTACGACACCGCGGACAAGGAGGCACTGAAGGACGCGGCCAGGGTTGCCCTGGCCGGCACGATCACCGACGTCAGGGCGTTCCTTGCCACCCGCGAGTACGTGGGCAAGGAACACGACGACCGGATCAAGATCACTCAGATCATGGCCAACGGTGGTCCGAGAACCCAGGAGACCGGAACCGCGGCCCTGGACGGGACGGCCGCTGATCGTCAGGCGTTCCTGAGCCGGGGGCAGTTCGACGCTGCGGAGCACGACGACCGGATCAAGATTTCGCAGATCATGGCGGCCGGTGGCCCGGAGGTCAAAGCGGCGGGGCAGATCGCCCTGTCCGGTCCGCGAGCCGGGCTGCGGCACTACATCGCCGTCGTGCAGTACGTCGCCCGTCAGCGGGACGCCGAGACCGCAGCGCACGTACTGAAGATCCAGCAGATCATCCACGACGCGGCCAAGGACGCCGCCCTCGCGCGGCAGAGCGCTGCCGAGGCTGCCCGGTTGGCGGCCCTGGCGAGGAACGCCGCCGACGATGCGCAGGAGTACGCCAACCAGGCCGCGGCGTCGGCAAGGGCGGCGGAGGCCTACGCCGACCAGGCCGCCGACGCCGCAGATCAGGCCAGGCGGTCCGCCGAGCAGGCAGCGCAATCGGCGCAGAGCGCTCGGAACGCGGCGAACGCCGCCAAGGCCGACGCGGCCGCTGCGAATGCTGCCGCGGCCCGGGCGCAGTCGTCCGCGGATCGTGCGCACGGCTTCGCCGCGGATGCCCGCAAGTCGGCGGACGAAGCCAAGAAGTCGGCCCTCGCGGCCGGCAAGGACGCCGCAGAGGCGACCCGGCTGGCAGCCGAGGCGCTCAAGATTGCCATCGACCTGCAGAACAGGGAGGAGGCGGAGCGTCGCCAGGCCAGGCAGGAATACTACGACAACCTTCCCGAGTGCCAGCTGGCCCACCGTCTGCACGGAATCGCCTGCAAGGGCGGTGAGCTGCTCAACGCGATCCTCGACGGCCAGAACAGCTGCACGATCATGTTCGGCAGCTCCGAAGCCTGCGACACCGTCATGGAGTACTACGCGGAGAAGAACGCCGAAGAGGCAGCCAAGGCCAAGGTCGTCGTTCAGCTCGTTCTGGCCATCTGCGGGTTCGTCCCGGTCGTCGGAGAACCCTGCGACGCGCTCGACGCCTTCATAGCCTTCGTCAGCGGCGACATCCAGGGAGGCGTCGAAGCCCTCGCCGCCATGATCCCGGTCGGTGGCTGGCTGTTCGGCGGCAAACGCGGTGCCGACCTGCTTCGAGAGCTGGACAAGCTTCGCAAGAAGTCGAAGTGTGGAAGTGGCGCCAGTTCTTCGAGGCTTGGCATCACCGCGGTTGTTCCGTGTGACCTTCCTGTCCAGAAGTACGATGGCATCGGACTCGTTCATTCCTTCGACGAGCACGCGCACGAATGGTATGGCAGGTCGGTGAACAAGAGCGACAAGATGGCCGAGTGGGAGGCGCTGATCAAGCGTGCGGCGGCGAGCAAGAAGGTGATCGAGTGGGACAGTAGGGGCAGGCCCACCTACGCGCACATCGCTCGAATCGACGGGAAATGGTTCGTCGCCCAGTTCGACCGGTCGACCGGCCAACTGGTGACCGCGTTCGTCCCGCATAATTCGCAGATTTCAACCATGCTGGCGCGTCTCAATGGGTAGCACCCCCCTCTATCCTGACCCGCCGCACCTGACCGTGGCGGTGTTCCCGGCCAGCTCCGACGAGCCGGCGTTCCCGGCGGTGTGCGACAGCCTCGTCGCCTGCGGTGCGCAGCCCGCCGGGGTGCTGGAGACGATATCGCCGGACGTCGACTTCGAAGCGCCGTCCGACGTTGCGGAAACCGTCGCAAGCATGACCGTGGCGTCCGACTCGTTCCAGCGGATCATCCGGGGCGGGGAACCCGCGAAACGGCCTGTGCGGGCCGGGTTCACCCGCGGGGGCGAGGTCGTCGTCGTCGGGTTGCTCCGTAGGAATCGTGGGGAACGGTTCCCGGTCGGTGTGTCCTGCTTCGCAGGAGCGCTGGGTCTGCCAATTGACCTCTGGCGGGAGGCCGACCGCTCGGCGGCCTTCGAGATCACGCGGTGGAGTAGGCGGTTGTTGCAGGCCATGACGGGCCGGCTGCCGTGTGCCTACGGCTCGATCGAGGTCGAGGCGCCCTTCCCCACCCCCTCGATGCTCCGTAGTGGCGCCATGCTCGGCTCCGAGGTCTTCGTCGCGCGCGACGTCCTGGCCCGCCGACCGGAACTGAGGGCGGCTCTGGCCGAGGACTACGACGATGTGGGCGAGGAATGGGAGGCTGGCACCTTCTTCTCCGGTTGGGCGCCGTTCGACTCCGCGAGAAGGATGCTGCCGTACACCCCGGATCGCTACCAGCGAAGTAGTCGACTGCTGGGCGAGTCCCTCAGCTCGTAGCACGATCGCTGGCTGGTCGACGCGCCTGCAACGCGTCGGCCAGCCAGCGCAACAAGGTGGGTATTACCAGCTGGGCGGGCCAGCCGGACCGGTCACGAGCTGGCCGGGCGGCGGTCCACGACGCCGGCGTCGGGCGGCAGGTCGAACACCGCGCCGTCGACCGTCTCGCGGTAGCGGCTCAGTGCCAGCTCGACCTGGCGGCCGTCGACCCGGCCGGTGAAGCTGCCCAGCACCCCGTCGGTGGTCACGCAGGCGGTGAAGTCCCCGGCCGACTGCGCCACGTCGACGCAGGTGGCGTGGTGGCCGGCGAGGGTGGTGTCGCTCTGCTCGATCACCGCGTCCGGGTCCAGCGCGGCGGTGGTGAGCAGCCCCACGACGACCGGCGGCGTCACCAGCCCGCGCTGCTTGGCCTCGGTGAACATGGTCACCGTGGGCTTCGCGTTGGGCGCGGGCGGGGCCTCCAGGGTGCAGGTCGCGCGCCCGGCGGCGGTCTCGCAGCGGGTCGTCGCCTCCGGGGTGACGGTGAGCTTGCCGCCGGGCCAGGTGTAGGCGGAGCGGGCCGGGTCCTGGGCCTGGGCGATGGCGGCGGTCTGCCCGCCGGGGAGCTGGTAGTCGGCGGAGTAGGTCAGCTCCAGGGCCCGGTCGAGCCGGGCGGCCAGGTCGTTCACCAGGTCGGACCGCCCGATCGTCCGGCCGGCGTCGTCGAGGGTCTGACAACCGGTCACCGTGAGCGACGCGATGACCGACACGGCGAGCATGCGGAGGGTGGTCGAGGCGGCGGGCATGGCGACCAGCCTTGCCGATCGGGTCGACCGCGCGCAAACCCGTTGCCGGTTGAGGCACGAGAATCCGGGAATGTCCGTGTAAAGCACTGCCCGGAGGAAGGTTTCGGGCCGGGCCGGCGAGCGCCCGGACCGCCCGCGTCCGAGCGTCGCCCGATACGCTGCGTTCAACACCTGCCTCAGCCGCACCGTCGCGGCCCATACCGGACCGGAACACACAAACGAGGAGCGACTCAGTGGCAACCATCGAGGGAATCGTCGCGCGGGAGATTCTGGACTCTCGGGGCAACCCGACCGTCGAGGTCGAGGTCGGGCTCGACGACGGCACGATCGCCCGAGCGGCGGTGCCCTCCGGCGCCTCCACGGGCGCCTTCGAGGCGATCGAACTGCGCGACGGTGACGCCGACCGCTACCAGGGCAAGGGTGTCGAGAAGGCGGTCTCGAACATCGAGGACAAGATCGTCGACGAGCTGATCGGCTACGAGGCCAGCGAGCAGCGGCTGATCGACCAGAAGATGCTCGACGTCGACGGTACCGACAGCAAGTCCGAGCTGGGCGCGAACGCCATCCTCGGCGTCTCCCTGGCGGTGGCCAAGGCGGCGGCCGGCAGCGCCGAGCTGAGCCTCTTCCGCTACCTGGGCGGCCCGAACGCGCACCTGCTGCCCGTGCCGATGATGAACATCCTCAACGGTGGCGCGCACGCGGACTCGAACGTCGACATCCAGGAGTTCATGATCGCGCCGATCGGCGCGCCCAGCTTCCGCGAGGCGCTGCGCTCCGGCGCGGAGGTCTACCACGCGCTGAAGTCCGTGCTGAAGAAGAAGGACCTCTCCACCGGCCTCGGCGACGAGGGCGGCTTCGCGCCGAACCTGCCGACCAACGCCGCCGCCCTGGACCTGATCGCCGAGGCGGTCGAGAAGGCCGGCTACCGGCTCGGCACCGACATCGTCTTCGCGCTCGACGTGGCCGCCACCGAGTTCTTCGACAACGGCACCTACACCTTCGAGGGCACCGCGAAGACCGCCGAGGAGATGAGCAACTACTACACCAAGCTCGCCGGCGACTACCCGATCGTGTCGATCGAGGACCCGCTGGCCGAGGACGACTGGACCGGCTGGCAGACGCTGACCGCCTCGCTCGGCGACCGCGTCCAGATCGTCGGCGACGACCTGTTCGTCACCAACCCGCAGCGCATCGCCCGCGGCATCGCCGAGAACGCCGCCAACGCGGTCCTGGTGAAGGTCAACCAGATCGGTTCGCTGACCGAGACCCTGGACGCCGTGGACCTGGCCCACCGGGCCGGCTTCAAGTGCATGATGAGCCACCGCTCCGGCGAGACCGAGGACACCACCATCGCCGACCTGGCGGTGGCCACCGGCTGCGGCCAGATCAAGACCGGCGCCCCGGCCCGCTCGGACCGGGTCGCGAAGTACAACCAGCTCCTGCGGATCGAGGAGGAGCTGGGCGACGCGGCGCGGTACGCCGGGGCGGGCGCCTTCCCGCGCTACCGTTCGGCCTGAGACGCGCGAGGCCTCGGGGGAGGGGTGTGACGATGCAGCAGCGCCGCACACCGGGCGGTCAGCGCCCCGCCCGTCGGCCGGGTCACACCGGTCGGCCGGGCGGGGCCCGGGGCGCCCGGGCGTCGGTCCGCGAGGGCGGCGTCCGCGCCGAGTCGCGGGCCACGGCCGGTCGCGCGCCGGGGGCGGCTCGGGGCGCGGAGGGCGTACGCTCCGCGAGCCGGCCCGCCGCGGCCCGTCGTACGGCCGCCGGCACCGTCAAGCGGCTCTCCGCACCCCGCTCCCGGGGCCTCACCGGGCGGGCCACCGTGCTCTTCGCGGTGCTGATCGCGCTCGCCCTGGCCTACACCTACCCGGTGCGCGTCTACCTGGACCAGCAGGCCGACATCGAACGGATGGAGGCCGCCCAGGCCGCCCAGCGGGAGGCGATCGAGGAGCTGTCCGAGCGGGCGGCCAAGTGGCAGGACCCGGAATACATCAAGATCCAGGCCAGGGAGCGGTTCTTCATGGGCCCACCGGGCGAGACGCTGCTGGTGGTGCTCTCCGACCCGGCGGGCGCCGCCCGGGACGCCGGTTCGTCCGCGTCCCCGTCGGCACCCGTCACCCCCGCTTCCTGGTACGACACCCTCTGGTCGAGCGTGCAGGCCGCCAACGGCGAGCAGCCCGACCGGTGAGCAGCACCCGAGCTTCGAACGAGAGATCAGCATCGTGACTGTCGTACCACCGCAGGAGCCGGCGGCGGACTCCGTACCCCCGCCGCGGCGCGAACCGGCCACCGAGGCCGACCTGGCCGCGGTGGCCGCGCAGCTCGGACGCCCGCCCCGGGGCACCCGGGCCGTGGCCCACCGCTGCCCCTGCGGCCTGCCGGACGTGGTGGAGACGACTCCGCGCCTGGCCGACGGCACCCCCTTCCCGACGCTGTTCTACCTGACCTGCCCCCGGGCGACGGCGGCGTGCAGCCGGCTGGAGTCGGCGGGGTTGATGAAGGAGATGGCGGACCGGCTGGCCGCCGACCCGGAGCTGGCCGCGCGCTACCGCGCCGCGCACGAGGACTACCTGGCCCGCCGGGACGCGATCGGCGAGGTGCCGGAGATCGCCGGCATCTCCGCCGGCGGGATGCCCGGCCGGGTGAAGTGCCTGCACGTGCACCTCGGGCACGCGCTCGGGGCCGGGCCCGGGGTGAACCCGTTCGGCGACGAGACGCTGGCGCTGGTGGAGAAGTGGTGGGCGGCCGGCCCGTGCGTGGACGTGCCGGCGGCGGACTGACATGGCGGGCGCGGACGGGGGCGTGGCGGGGGCCGACGAGGTCGTGGTGCGGCGGGCCCGCACCTCGGACGTGCGCGGCATCCGGCGGCTCGTCGACACCTACACCGACGACCGGCGGCTGCTCAGCAAGGCCACCGTGACCCTCTACGAGCACGTGCAGGAGTTCCGGGTCGCGGTCCGCGCCGGCGACGGCGCGGTGGTCGGCTGCGGCGCGCTGCACGTGATGTGGGAGGACCTGGCCGAGATCCGGACGGTGGCGGTCGACCCGTCCTGCCGGGGGCGCAAGCTCGGCCACCGGATCGTCGCCGAGCTGATCGACGGCGCCCGCGAGCTGGGGGTGGCCCGGATCTTCGTGCTCACCTTCGAGACCCGGTTCTTCGGCTCGTTCGGGTTCACCGAGATCGACGGCGCGCCCGTGCCGCAGCCGGTCTACGAGCAGCTCCTGCGCTCGTACGACGAGGGCGTCGCCGAGTTCCTGGACCTGGAACGCGTCAAGCCGAACACCCTCGGCAACACCCGGATGCTGCTGCGCCTCTGACCGGCCCGGTGCGCGCGGCCCGAGGCCGCCGGCCGCGCCCGGCCAACCGGTCCCGGCCCGCTCAGCTCCGGCGCGGGTGGGCGGCGAAGAAGTCCCAGACGAGTTCGGTGGCGACGAGGCCCGCGTCGGGGGCGGCCAGCTCGCCGGTCGTCGCCCCGGGCCACGAGTGCCCCATGTCGGGCAGGGTGTAGACGGTCACGTCGCTGCCGTCGCCGCACCGCGCCTCGGTGCGGGTGACCCGCGGCACACCCGCCGGCGGTGCGCCGGTCGCCGGCGTGCAGCGCAGCCGTCGCTGCCAGGTCCGTACGCCCTCGGTGAAGACGTCGGCGTAGCGGTCCTGCCCGCCGACGAAGGTGATCACCGAGACCGGTCGCCGGGGCACGTACGTCTCGGGGGCCGTCCTGGGGCCGCTGTAGCCGCCGCTGACCACGCCGATCGCCGCGAAGAGCCCCTCGCCCTCGACGGCGGCCCGGAAGCTCATGTCCCCGCCGTTGGAGATCCCGGTGAGGTAGACCCGGTCCGGATCGGCCCGCCACGTCCGTACGAGGTGGGCGGTGAGGTCCTTGAGGAAGCCGACGTCGTCGGTCGTCCCGCAGCAGATCAGCGCGTTGAAGCCGCCGTTCTGCCCGTCCGGGTACGCGACCAGGAAGTTCTCCCGGTCGGCCACGGCGTCCAGCCCCACCATGTCCCGCAGGCGGGCGCCGCTGCCGGGATAGAAGTGCAGGGCGATCACCAGCGCGGTGGGCCGGGCGGGGTCGTAGCCGGGCGGGGCGTGCAGCAGGTAGCGCCGGTCGGCCCCGCCGTGCGCCAGGGTGAGCCGGTGGTCGCCGGCGGCGGGGCGCTCGACGGCCCCCGAAGGCGACGGGGCCGGCGTGACCCGGGACTGACCCCGGTCCCCACCGCACGCCGTGGCGACGACGGCGAAGAGCAGCCCCGTCAGCACTGCCACCGTCCGTCGCACGCCCCGCCCCCTCCGTGACCCCGGTCCACACTGGATGGCGACGCCCGAACGGGGCAACCCTTTCGGTCCAGGCCGAAGAGCGGCAGTCTGCTGGCATGCTCCGTCTCCGCCTGGGACTGGCGGACCTGTGCCGGGTCCGCTTCGCCGATCGCCTGCACCCGGTCGGCATGTCCCTGCTGGCCTGCCAGGCGCTGCACGACGCGGACACGGCCCGGATGACGCCGGGCCCCGCGGCGGACGCGGCCTCCGCGTCGGGTCCGGTCCGGTCCGCCGCCTCCGTGCTGCGGCACCTGCTTCCCGCGCGCGGGCGCCTGCCCGACTTCCTCACCCCGCTGGACGGCCTCGAATCGGTCGTCGCCGGTCTGGAGGCGATCCGGGCAGCCCCCGTCGGGCGCATCCGGGCGGAGGTCACCGCCGCGTACGCGCAGCTGCCCGCGACGCCGCTGCGCAGGCGGTTCGCCGAGGCCGACGGGGAGACGATGGACCTGTTCGGCCGGGCCCTGGGCACCTGGCACGACGCGGTGCTCGCGCCGCACTGGGCCGACCTGACGGAGGCGCACCGGCACCACGTGGCGGGGGCGACCGCGCTGCTCGCCACGCACGGGCTGGACGGGCTGCTGAACGCGCTGCACCCGGCGATCCGGTGGGAGGCGCCGACGTTGACGGTACGGACCTGGTGGAGCGCCTCACTGCCCGGCACCGGCCACGGACTGCTCCTGCTGCCCTCGCCGCTGGCCGGCCCGCATCCCCGGGTGCTGGTGGAGCCCGGCCGGCCGGTGCTGGTGGTGTACCCCGCGCCGATGCCGCACCTGATCAGGGCCACCACCCCCGATCCGCTGGGCCGCCTGCTGGGGGCGACCCGGGCGGCGGTGCTGCGCCGCCTCGCCGGCCCCGGCCGGCACACCACCACGGCGCTCGGCCGGGCCGTCGGGATCAGCACCTCCTCGGCGTCCGAGCACGCGGGGGCGTTGCGGGCGGCCGGGCTCGTCGCCAGCGTCCGGGACGGCGGCGCGGTGCTGCACCGGTTGACGCCGCTCGGCACCGAACTGCTGGACGCGGGCTACGCCGGGTCACCTGGGCGCGCCTGACGTAGGGTTGCTGCCGTGACGACGCGTGTGGCCGCCATCGACTGCGGGACCAACTCGATCCGACTGCTGGTCGCCGACCTGCCGGACGCCTCGGCGGGTCCGGAGGCTCCGCTGGCCGACCTGAGCCGACGGATGCAGATCGTGCGCCTCGGCCAGGGCGTCGACAAGACGGGGCGGCTGGCCCCGGAGGCGATCGAACGCACGCGGGTCGCGCTGGCCGCGTACGCCGCCGAGATCGAGAAGCTGGGCGCGGAGCGGGTCCGGATGTGCGCCACCTCGGCGTCCCGGGACGCCTCCAACGCCGCCGAGTTCCGCGAGATGGTCGAGCGGACCCTCGGGGTCGCGCCCGAGGTGGTGACCGGCGACGAGGAGGCGCGGCTCTCCTTCACCGGCGCGGTGCGCGGGCTGCCCGCCGACGCGCGCGAGCCGTACCTGGTCGTCGACATCGGCGGCGGCTCGACCGAGTTCGTCGTCGGCACCCGCGCGGGCGGCGTCGAGGCGGCCATCTCGATGGACATCGGCTGCGTCCGGATGACCGAGCGGCACCTGCACGGAGATCCGCCGGCGCTGGACGAGGTCGCCGCCGCGCAGGCCGACATCGCGGTCGCCGTGGACCGGGCACTGGAGGCGGTGCCGGGCCGGCAGGCCGCCACGCTGGTCGGGCTCGCCGGGTCGGTCACCACCGTGGTCGCGATCGCCCAGGGCCTCCAGGAGTACGACCCGAGGCGCATCCACCACGCCCGCGTGCCGTACGACGCGGTGGCCGCGACGACCGCCGACCTGCTCGGCAAGAGCCGGGAGCAGCGGCTGGCGATCCCGGTGATGCACCCGGGCCGCGCGGACGTGATCGGGGCGGGCGCCCTGGTGCTCCGGGTGATCATGGAGCGGGCGGGGATGGACTCGGTGGTCGCCTCCGAGCACGACATCCTCGACGGCATTGCCTGGAGCCTCGCGGCGCACAGTCGTCGCGCTCGGGTGCGGGACCTTGCCGGCGAGGTTGCCGAGCGCGACGCCGAGCTGCTGCGGCGCCTGGCCGAGTGATCAACTCCCTCGAGGTGGGTGACCTCGTGGAGGTCGCCGCTGTCGTGTTGGGTGAGGCGCCGCAGGTTCGTGACCTCGGTCTGCTGTCGTCCGCAGTGGTCCGTCCGGCCACCGTGGCCTTTGGTCAGGAGGTCTACACCGACCTTTGGAGCAAGGCCGCCGCGCTGCTGCACTCGGTCTGCATGAACCATGCGCTGATCGACGGGAACAAGCGTCTCGCCTGGGCGGCTGCGCGTGTCTTCCTGGCCCTCAACGAGGTGCCGATCCAGATTGTCGACGTCGACCAGGCTGAGGCCCTGGTGATGTCGGTGGCCAGTGGCACGCTGACCGAGGTCCCCGACATCGCCCGCGAACTTCGCAAGCTCTATGTCTGATCCATCCGCACGGCTTCTTGGCGCAGATGCCGGCCGGGTCGGGCCCCCACCGGTTGGGGCGTCGCGATCGGCCCCGCCATGGTGTCCGCCGGGCGGAGGATTCACCACTGGGACGCTGTCGAGCTGATGTCGCAGACGATTCACCGGCCTCTGGTGCCACAGCCGGCCCGGACGACCCTGATGTCACAGACGATTCAGCTCGACAGCGTCATCACGGCCCTCCCGCCAGCAGACCTGCTCGGCGACCACCACTGCCCCACGCACGCAGCACGGATCACCCGTCCAAGGCTGCATGACGAGGCACTGGGCGTGACGAGGCACTGGGTGTAACGCCCCGCCACAGGCGGGCGGTGCCGCCCGTGGCGGACCCCGAAGGGTCAGCGAAGCCGTTGCCGCGTCCCCGTCGCGGCGCAGCGGGCGCGCTGGTGCGTGCGTTCGGCGGTGTCGAAGTCCGGTTCCGTCAGACGGCCGGCGGCCAGGTCCGCGTAGACCTGCCGGACATTGCGAACTGCGGGGGAAGCGTCCGGAGGCGTGGCGGTGTTCCTCCGGTGCCGGTAGCTCCGTGCCTGCTGGACGCCGTCGGAGACGGCCAGCGTGAGCTAGGGATCGCCGACGTCGCGGGTCAGGCGCGGGGCCGGGCGATCCCGGTGACGAACCGGGACCAGGCGGTCGGGGCGAAGGAGAGCGCGGGCCCGGAGCGGTCCTTGCTGTCGCGGACCAGCACCACGCCGGGCAGGTTGTCGGCGACCTCCACGCAGGAGGCGCCACCGTTGTCGCTGCGGGTGGATTTGCGCCACCGGGCGTCGGTCAGCTCCATGTCTTCGCCACTTCCTGCAACAGGCCCAGCGACTGCCGGCGGGACAGCGCCTCTGACCGGACACTTTCCCACCTGCGGTGCAGGCTGGCAATCTCCTCGGCACGGTCCAGCACCTGCGCCCGGAGCGGGCTGTCGAGGTGCGCCACCCAGCCGCCGTCGGCGTATCCGGCCAGGATGAACGGTCCGGCAAGTCCCGGGTAGACGCCCGCCTCCGTGGGGACGACATGCAGGTGGACGTGTGGGCGCGCCGCCAACGCGATCAGATGTTCGAGCTGTTCGCGCATCACCCCGAACTGGTCGACCACCGGCCGGCGCAGAATCCCCTCGTCGATCACCGCGACCAGTTGCGGTGGCTGAGCACGGTCGAGGATCTGCTGCCGCTGAAGCCGCGCGGTCACCCGCTGCTCGATCTCCTCCTCGGGCCGGAGCCCGCCACCGCCGAGGACCGCGCGGGCGTACCCCTCGGTCTGAAGCAGGCCGGGCAGCACCGAGATCTCGAACCACCACAGCGTGGCCGCCTCCTGCTCCACGGCCACCCAGGGCCGGAACCAGGCCGGCGCGGTCTCCAAGCTGACCAGCGGCAGGATCCGCCCGAGCAGGCCGCCGCTCTCCAGTGCCTCGTCCGCGCGGCGGACGAAGTCGAGCGACGGCGTACGCCGACCGATCTCCACCATGCCCACCAGGGAACTCGAGTAGTTGATCCGCTGCGCCAACTCCTCCTGGCTCATCCCGCGCTCGGTGCGCAGCCGCCTGAGCTCACCGGCCAGCAGATCCAGCGTCGACAGTTGCGATCCGGTCATCACACCCCACTCACCGGGCTCCACGCGACGGGCCGCGTGGACCACCGTCGGCCGGTGGGCCTCGCGCGACTTCCGACCGTAGTCGACCGGTGACGAGGATGGCAGTGACCGTGGGTCCACAACCCCTCACAACGCGAGCGAGGAGCGATGACGTGGCGATCCGAGGCGTCCACCCGACGTGGTGTGTACCCGAGAGCGGCTGCGCGGCCAGCGCGCTGCACCTGTCCCGTCTGCGGTCGGCCGCGCCGCGCGGCGACGAGGTGATCCAGGTGCGCGCCGCGCTCTGGCAGATGGACGTCGGGCGGCTCAGCCCGGCCGGAGTGCTGCTGGAGTTGTCCGCCGGCGACGACCCGGAGCGCTGGCCGATCGACCTGGCGCAGGCCCGCGCGCTGGTGCACGTACTGCGGGATCTGCTGCGGGTCGCGGACGACGCGGCGCGGCGCGTGGCCTGACCCGCGCGGCGCGTTCCTTTGACACTACTTCGCATTGCGCAGTAGTGTGCAATGCGTGGACACCACACAGCTGTTGAAGGGCGTGCTGGACCTCGCGGTCCTCGCCGTGCTCCGGGAGGAGGACGGCTACGGCTACGACATCCTGCGCCGGCTGCGCGACGCCGGGCTGGAGGAGGTCGGCGACGCCTCGGTCTACGGCACGCTGCGCCGGCTCTACGCCGCCGGCCTGCTGACCACCTACGTCGTGCCGAGCGAATCCGGCCCGCACCGCAAGTACTACTCACTCAACGCCGCCGGCCGGGACCAGCTCATCCGCTCCGGCAAGCTCTGGCGCTCGTTCGCCACCACCATGGACGCACTGCTCGACGATCGGGGGATGGCGGCATGACCGTCACTGAGCAGGAGATCGCGGACTACGCCGCACGGGTCCGGGCCGCGCTGGCCGACCTGCCGCAGGCGTACCGCGACGAGTTGACCGAGGACCTGCCGGAGCACCTCGCCGAGGTCGCCGCCGAGGCCGGCGGCTCGCTCGTCGACCGGCTCGGCGAGCCCGAGGCGTACGCGGCCGAGCTGCGCGCCGCGGCCGGGGTCGGCGCCACCAGCGGCGGCGGGCGGCGCAACCGTCGCCTCGGTGCCGCCGTGGACCGGCTCCGCGCCCGGGCGCACCGCTGGGACGTCCAACTCGGACCACCCCTCGGGTACGCCTCGGCCAGCGAGTTCCTCCGGCTGCTCCGGCCGGCGTGGTGGGTGCTGCGGGGCTACCTGGCCGCCATGCTCGTCACGGTGGTCACGACCGGCGACACGTTCGGTGTGCTGCCCGAGCTCAACGGCAGCCTGCTGGCCGGCCTGGTGCTGCTCGCCGGCAGCGTGCTCGGCTCGATCTGGCTCGGCCACCACACGCCGGGCCTGACCCGGCCCAAGCGGCGGGTGCTGCACGTCGGCACGGCGGTGCTGGTGATCTTCGGGCTGATCGGCCTGGCGGACATGAACGACCGGGTCGGCAGCGGCGACCTCGAGTACGAGCAGATCTCGATCGACGGCCGGTACGACCACATCCGGGACGTCTTCGTCTACGACAGCGAGGGGCGGCTCGTGGAGAACGCCCGGCTCTTCGACCAGAACGGCGACCCGATCCGGCTCGGTCGTCCGATGTGCCCGAACCCGCCGGACCTGAACCTGGCCAACGCGCTGCTGCGCCCGTACCCGTACTGCCCGGAGTGGGCGCCGTTCGGGCCCCGGTCGGGCGCCAACAACCCGCCCCTGCTGAACCCGCCGGGGCTGCCCGCACCCGCCACCTCGGGCGCCGCGCCCGCGCCGGGCGGCAACCCGACCCCGACGCCCACGCCGGCCGGCACCTCGACCCCCGCGCCCGCATCGACGGGCATGCCGGGCACCCCCACGCCGAGCCGGACGTGAACAGGATCATGGAATGAAGCTGGGAAATAGCTGAACGGATGAGTCCAGCGGGGCAACGGCTGTCGGTCCCGGTCGCTACGGTGTCGTCTGCTCACTCACCCCCCGGAAGGAAAACGCGTGTCAGAGCAGGTCGCACCGCCCCCCGCGCCGGACGCCGCCCAGCCCCCGTCGGCCGTCCAGGCGCCGCCCCCGGCGGAGCCCCAGGCCGAGAAGCCCGGTTCCAAGAAGGTGCTCGGCATCGTGGGCGCGATCGTCGTGTTCCTGGTCGTCGCGGGCCTCAAGTTCGGCATCGGCTCGGCGATCGGCAACTTCTTCAACAAGGACGAGACCGCTGAGGCCAAGGTCGGCGACTGCATCGCCGAGCTGCCCGAGGTGACCGGCACCAAGGAGGAGAAGGTCGACGGCGCGAAGGTCGTCGAGTGCACCTCCACCGACGCCGTCTACAACGTGGTCGGCCGCGTCGACGGGCAGACCCAGGCGCAGGCCCGCTCCGGCGAGGCGTGCGGGCAGTACATCAAGGAGGGCGAGAAGGGCTACGTCTACTACAGCATCGAGCCGGGCAAGACCGGCTACCTGCTGTGCCTGACGAAGAAGGCCTGATCCCCAGGCACGACAGGACCGCCGACGGCGGCGCGGACAGCGAAGCCCTCGTCGAGGGTCGC
>NZ_JBEZEV010000097.1:0-23930 GCF_040649055.1 Micromonospora sp. NPDC049060 | reverse complement strand
CGTTCCGCGAGAACGGCAACTGTCCAAGATTCACGCCTCGGGCGCCAGCCGGCGGCCGTCAGGGCGCGGCGGAGGGAGTCGGCCACCTCGTCGGGGCGGGCGCGGATCAGCCACGCCGGGAAGCGCAGGATGCGGTCCCCCGAGGTCCAGACCGCCAGGCTCGGAGCGGAGGCGGTCCTTGCCGATCAGCCGGCCAGCCTCTCGGCCCGGGCCCAACGGTGCAGGGGATAAATGGATTGCCCGGGCGCCGGGCTGGGAGTTTGACTGCTCGCCATGTCTCCTTCCCCCGCACCCGTCTTCGTAGCGGGTACGGGTCGTTCGGGAACGTCACGGCTCGCCGACATCATCGGCCAACATCCGCTGATCCACCGGATTCCCATGGAGACCAGGTTCCTCGTCGACCCGGGCGGCCTGCGGGACCTGGCCGACGCGCTCACCGGTCGATACGACCCCACCGTCGGCGAGGACGCCCTGCACCGGCTGAGCGACTTCCTCACCGTACGAGTGCCCGGCCGGCGCGACGATCGCGGCAAGACCGTTCCCGAACTGGTCGGCGAGCGGCGCTACCGGAACGCGGTGGAACAACTCTGGCCGCAGTTGATCGCGTACACCTTCGACGAACCTGCGCCCGCCGAAGGCTTCGGCGACGCCGACCGTCCTGCCGGGCCGTTCGAGCCGCTGAGCCGCCGGCGGGTGGTTCCCAGGTACTTCGGCGACCGGGGCGAACTGCTCGGAATCCTGCGTAGCCTGGTCGACACCATCTTCGGCGGAGCAGCCGCCGACGCGGGCAAGCCGACCTGGTGCGAGAAGACGCCGTTCAACCTGCTGTGCATGGAGTTCCTCTGGGAACTGGTCCCCGAGGCGACCATCGTGCACATCAAGCGTCACCCGGTGTCGGTGCTCGCATCCCACCTGGCCCAGCCATGGGCGCCGTCCACTGTCGACGGCGCGCTCGCCTACCTCAAGCCGATCTACGATCGGTGGCTCACCTGGAAGGACACGGTCGACCTGACGGGCAGGCGATACGTCGAGGTGAAGGCGGAAGATCTCGCAGCCGACTGGCCCGGGCAGCGCCGCGCCCTCTTCGAGCGGCTCGACGTCGACGACTTCGAGACCCGTTCGACGTTCCAGGCGCACAAGCTGGCGCAGCGCAACGACCAGTTCGACGACGAAACCCGCGAGTTCATCGAAGCAGCACTCGGCAAGGTCGTCCCGGCCATGGGATACGAGTGACGACAATGGCCCTCCACCCTGACGACGCCGCGTCGCGCCCCTCGAACGCCCGGTGAACGTCGCGACGACGGGCGAAACGGCTACCAGAGGGGCCGGACGGCGCCGACCGGTAGGCCGCCGCCGAAGAGCGGCAGTTCGGCGTACTCGGTCAGCACCGGCGCGTCCAGCCCGAGGCGGCGCAGGGCGGAGACCAGCACCGGCATCCGGGCGCGGCCCGCGCCGTCGTCGATCTTGATGGCGACCGCGCCGACCCCGGGCACCGCCGCCGCGACGACCCCCTCGGCGCCGATCTTGGCGAGCAGCCCGGGCACGCCCCGCATCAGCCGGCTGTCCTCGGCCCGGGTGCCGCCGACCAGGTCCGGGTGGGCGCGCATCGCGTCGGCCACCGTCCGCGGCTCGGAGCCGGGCTCCGCCGAGACGAGCCGGAGGTACGCCCCGGCGAGCCCGGTCAGCGAGACGGCGAGCACCGGGGCGCCGCAGCCGTCCACGCCGACCGCCGCAGTCGGCTCGCCCGTGAACTCCTCCACCGCGTCCCGCAGCCGCTGCTGCAACGGGTGCTCCGGACGCCAGTACCCGTCGAGCGGCCAGCCGGCGGCCAGGCAGGTCAGCAGCATCCCGCTGTGCTTGCCGGAGCAGTTCATCTGCGTACGGGTGGGGCCGCCGCCGGCGCGCAGCACGGCCGTCCGCGCCTCGTCGCCCACGGGCAGGTCCGGCGGGCAGTGCAGGGCCGACTCGTCCAGCCCGGCGCGGGCGAGCAGGGCCCCGACCCGGGCCAGGTGGAACTCCTCCCCGGCGTGGCTGGCCGAGACCAGCGCCACGTCGGCGGGGTCGGCCAGCGTCAGCCCGGCGCGGAGCATCCCGACCGTCTGCATCGGCTTGTTGGACGAGCGTGGGAAGACCGGGGAGGTCACGTCCCCGGCGCCGGCCACCGTCCGCCCCGAGGCGTCGAGCACCACCACCGAGCCCCGGTGCACGCCCTCGACGAACCCCGACCGGACCACCTCGGCGAGCGGCGCGCCGCCCTCGTACGTCTTTCCCACAGGGTGGACGGTACCGGCACCGCCGGCAGCGGTCGGCGGGCGGGTGAGCAGGTCGTCGACGACCAGGTGTACAGCAGCGCCGGCCCGGGTCGCCGCTTACCGCCCGGCGGCCGGCACGCCGAGCAGCCCGCGCGCCTCGGCGGTGGTCAGCGGCGGCCGCTGGGCGAGCTGGGCGAAGCCGACCGCCCGGGCGACGAGCTGCATGTTGGACTCGACCGGGCGGCCCTTGGCGTAGGTCACCGTGTCCTCCATGCCGACGCGCAGGTGCCCGCCGGCCGAGAGCGAGGCCAGCATTACCGGGATGGTGCTGCGGCCGATGCCGGTGGCGGAGAAGGTGGTGCCCTCGGGCAGGTCGCGCAGTGCCTGGTGGGCGGCGACCAGGGCCGGGGTGGTGCCCGGCATGCCGCCCGGTACGCCCATCACGAAGTCGACGTGCACGTGCCCGCCGGCCGGCAGGCCGTACTTGCCGAGCAGCCGTTGCAGCGCCGTCAGGTGGCCGAGGTCGAAGATCTCGTACTCGGGCACGATGCCGCGCTCCTGCATGCGGGTGTGCAGGTCGACGATGAACTCCCACCGGTTGAGGAAGACGTCGTCACCGAAGTTGAGCGTGCCCATCGTGCAGGAGGCCATGTCCGGCCCGGCGTCGAGCACGGCGAGCCGGTCGGCCTCCGGGTCGGTCACCGCGCCGCCCGAGGAGAGCTGCACGACGAGGTCGGTGCTCTCCCGCAGCGCCGTCACGGTCTCCCGCAGCCGCCCCTGGTCCAGGGTGGGCCTGGCCTCGTCGTCGCGGATGTGGACGTGGATCACGGCGGCGCCGAGCGCCTCGCACTCCTTGGCGGTCAGCAGCAGCTCGTCGAGCGTCACCGGCAGCGCCGGCACCTCGGCCTTGGCCGACTCCGCGCCGGTGGGGGCAACCGTGATCAACGTCCCTGTCGTCATGCCCGGATCCTAGACCGAGGTCAGCGAGCCAGTCGACCGGAACTTTTCCGGCCTCAGCGCCACGAAGCAGAGATTCTTTCGCCGATGGGCGGTCAGGCCGGATCGATCGCGGCGGCGGTCTCCCCGATCAGGAGGCGGGCGTCGTCGGCGACGTTGCGCTTGACCACGGCCAGGGCGACCTGACCCAGCTCGTGGTGGTGCACGGCCGTGCCGACGAAGCCGACCGCCCGGCCGTCGAGGGTCACCGGCGTGCCGGCGACCGGCGGCTGGTCGGTGGTCACCCCGTCCAGGTGCAGGAGTACGAGCCGACGCGGCGGCCGGCCCATGTTGTGCACCCGGGCCACGGTCTCCTGGCCCCGGTAGCAGCCCTTGTCCAGGTGCACGGCCGGGGCGACCAGGTCCACCTCGGCCGGGATCGTCCGGTGGTCGGTGTCCACCCCGACCCGGGCCCGCCGGGCGGCCACCCGCACCGCCTCGTACGCCCACAGCCCGGCGACCGGCACCCCGTTGCCCCGCAGCTCGGTGACCACCTGCTCCATCGCGGCCCGGGGCACCAGCAGGTCCACGCCGATCGGGCCCCGGCGGGCCCAGCCGCCCACGGGCAGCGGGCGCACGTCGTACAGCGCGGTCGGCCGTGGCGGCAGCTCGCCGGAGCGGAACTTCGGGCCCGGCACCGCGACCACGTCGGGCGCGGCCAGCCCGGTCGCACCGAGCGTCTCCGCCGCGGCGGGCGCCTCCGGCCCGACGAGGGAGAGCAGCGCGTGCTCGGGCGTCACGTCGCGCGGCTCGACCTTGCTGAAGAACCGCATCCGCTCCAGGTACGACAGCAGGCCGGCGGTGGCGCCCGGCTCGGTGTCGAGCCAGGTGGTGATGCCGTCCTCGGCGACCATGGCGTGCTGCTCGACGTGCCCGTGCGGGGAGAGCACCAGCAGCTCGGTGCCCTGGCCGGCGCCGAGCTGCGCCAGGTGCTGGCTGGTGAGGGTGTGCAGCCAGCCGATCCGTTCCTCGCCCGGCACCGCGACGACGCCCCGGTGCGAGCGGTCGACCAGGCCGACCGCCGTGTCGAGGGTGCGCTGCTCGCGCATCGGGTCGCCGTAGTGCGCCGCCACGCCCCGCACGCCGGCCGCCGCGTGCGCCGGCTCGGGCTGGTCGCGGCTGGCCTCGTCGATGCTCTCGACGCTCACCGCGCCCGCGATGTCGATCATTTCCGGTCCCCGTTCTCACAGCGGACGCAGAGGCCGAAGAACGAGACGTGGCCGATGTCCACCCGGAACCCGCGCTGGCTCGCCAACTGGTCGGCCAGCGGGCGCAGCAGCTCCGGATCGATCTCGTCGATCGCGCCGCAGCCCCGGCAGACGAGGTGGACGTGCTGGTCCTCGCCGGCCGCGTGATAGGTCGGCGAGCCGTGCGAGAGGTGGGTGTGGGTGACCAGGCCGAGCCGTTCCAGCAGCTCCAGCGTGCGGTAGATGGTGGTGATGTTGACTCCTGCGGCCACCTCCCGGACGGCGGTGTGCACCTGCTCCGGGGTGGCGTGCCCCAGGTCCAGCACGGCCTGGAGGATCAACTGCCGTTGCGCCGTCAGCCGTAGCCCACGGGCGCGGAGCATTTCCGCGAGGGAGGATTCGGACACCGTCCGATCATAGTTCGCCCCGCACGCGCGCCGCCGGTGTCGACCGGTCCGCCGCTAGGCTCGGCGGTCATGGTGGCGTCGAGGATCGCCGTGCCGGGTCGCGGGCTGGTGCCGCCCGGCGAGCCGGTGCTGCGCGGCGACGACCGGGGCGTGCTGCACGGCGACGGGCTCTTCGAGACGATGCACCTGCGGGACGGGCGGCCGTGGCTGCGCGACGCGCACCTGGCCCGGCTCGCCCGGGCGGCGGCGGCCGTCGACCTGCTGCTGCCCGCCGCCGACGTGCTGGTCGAACTGCTGGACGTCGTCCGCGCCGGCTGGCCCGCCGAGGTGGAGGGGGCGCTGCGCCTGGTCTGCACCCGGGGCCCGGAGGGCGGGGGCCCGCCCACCGGCTACGCCACGCTGGGCGAGGTGCCGGCGGCGACCCGGGCGGCGCGCCGGGACGGGATCACCGTGGCGACCCTGCCGCTCGGCGTCGCGGCGCGGGCCCGCGCCGAACTCGACTGGCTGCCGGCCGGGGTCAAGTCCATCTCGTACGCGGTGAGCACCGCCGCCCGCCGGTGGACCGCCCGCGCCGGCGTGGACGACGCGCTCTGGGTCTCCTCCGACGGATACGCGCTGGAGGGGCCCACGGCCAACCTGGTCTGGCTGGCCGGTGACACCCTCTGCACGGTGCCCGCCGCCGAGACCGGCATCCTGCCGGGCGTGACCGCCGCCTGGCTCCTCGCGCACGCCCATGCGCTCGGCCTGCGCGCCGAGGAGCGCCTGGTCACCCCGGCCGAGCTGCGTACCGCCGACGGCGTCTGGCTCAGCTCGTCCGTCCGTGGCCTCGCGGAGATCCGCACCCTGGACGCCGTCCCGCTGCGCCGCTGCGCGCACACCCCCGCCCTCCAGGCGCTCCTGGGCTTTCCCCGCCCGTGACCCCCGGGAGGAGGGTCAGCCGGCCACCCGGGTGAGGCGGGCGGAGAGGTGCGGGGAGAGGGAGTGGCCCAGGGCCGCCATCTCCTGGGCGTAGAGCAGCGCGCCCTCGACGATGCCGAAGAGGCGGTGACCGGCGGTGACCTCCTTGGCGGTCGCCGTGCGGACCACCGCGTCGGTGACGAACTCGATCTGGGTGCCCTTGCGCTTGCCGATGTGCAGCTCCATCACGCCGGTGGGCACGGTCATCAGCGCCTCCAGCTCGTCGGTGACCCGGTCGCCGTCCATCACCGGCCGCCACCAGCCGACCTCGCGACCCGCCGGGCGGACCGGGCGGCTCTGCTCGTCGAGCAGCCAGGCGCGCGACTCGTAGGACAGGAACGGCCGGCCGTCGTGGCTGATCCGGATCTCCTGCGCGAAGTCGAAGTCCTCGATGGTGGGGAAGCCGCCCCGCCCCCGGCCGCGCCACACCCCGACGTACGGCAGCAGGCCGTCCAGCGCGGGATGCAGCTTCGGGCCGACGCGCAGGTCGTGGCTCTCCTCGTAGGGGTACGGGTCGACCGGCGGCGCGTTCAGCCACGGCGGTGGCTGCAGGGGGTTCTCGTCGCTCACCAGTTACCTCTCGATATGCGTACGGCCAGGTAGACCAGGCCACCGGCGAGCGCGCCCAGGCCGGCGACCAGCAGGCTGACGAACCCGATCTCGGTAACCATCGTGACCATCCTATGCTGGGCCCCATGGCCCGCACTCTCGTCGTCAAGGCCACCGCCGGCGCGGACGCCCCGGAGCGGTGCGCCCAGGCATTCACCGTCGCCGCCACCGCGGCCGCCGCCGGGGTGCACGTGTCGCTCTGGCTGACCGGGGAGTCGACCTGGTTCGCGCTGCCGGGCAAGGCACAGGAGTTCGAGCTGCCGCACTCGGCCCCGCTGGCCGAGCTGCTGCACGTGATCCTCACCACGGGCACGGTGACCGCCTGCACGCAGTGCGCCGCCCGGCGGGACATCGGGCCGGACGACGTGCTGCCGGGTGTCCGCATCGCCGGCGCCGCGGTCTTCGTCGAGGAGGCGACGGCCGAAGGGGCCCAGGCCCTGGTCTACTGACCGCCGCCGGGCCGATACCGGCCCGGCAGGTCGGACAGATGCCTACGATTCGGGTATGACCGAGGCGACGGAGCGATTCTTCGAATCACTGCCGGCGCGCGCCCCCGAGGTACTGGTCAGCCCGGTCAGCGGGACGATGCAGATCGACCTCGCGCAGGGCGGTCAGACGGTGCACTGGCTGGTCCGCCTTCGTCCGGGCGAGATCGAGGTGAGCCGCGACCGGGGGCCCGCCGACGCGATCTGGTACACCAGCGCCGACCTGTTCGACCGGCTCGTCACCGGCCGGGCCCAGGCGATCTCGTCGGTGCTGCGCAACGAGAGCAGCTTCAGCGGCGACATCGTGCTCTTCCTCCTGTTCCACCGGTTCTTCCCCGACCCGCCCGGCACCCGGGACCCCCGCACGGTCGCCCGCAGACAGGCCGGGCGGCTGCCGTGAAGGAACTGGTCAGCATCCTCGACGGCAACACCTTCCTGGTCAGCGACAAGCGCGGCAACGTCGAGCCGTCCCTCGACTTCCCGAGCGGGCTCTTCTCGTTCGACACCCGGCACCTCTCCACCTGGGTGCTGACCCTCGACGGCGAACAGCTGCACGCCCTCTCCGTCGACACCGCGGAGTCCTTCCGCACCCGCTTCTTCCTCGTGCCCGGCGAACCGACGCACTACCTGGACGCGAAGGTCTCGATGATCCGCAGCCGAGCCATCGGCGGCAGCTTCGAGGAGGAGCTGACGCTGCTCAACCACTCCGGCGAGGAGATGGAGTTCGTCGTCCACCTCGCCATGGGCGCCGACTTCGCGGACCTGTTCGAGATCAAGCACGTCCGGCGCAAGGAGGGCCACTCCACCGCCACCGTCGGCGAGAACGAGCTGCGCCTGACCTACCGCCGGGAGAGGTTCCACCGCGAGACGGTCATCCGCACCAGCATGCCCGCGCACATCGAGGTCTCCGGCATGACCTACCGGGTCCGGGTCGGCCCGCGCGGCGAGTGGACGACGCGGCTGCACGTGTCGACAGTCGTCTACGGCGCGCGCGGCGAGGACATCCGGGCCAACCTGCCGCAGTACGGGGGCAGCCGCGCCTCGGACGCCATCCGGGCCGAGCAGGAGGACCTGGTCGCCCGGGCGCCGAAGCTCGGCTGCGACTGCGAGCCGCTGGGCGGGGCGTACCAGCAGAGCCTCCGCGACCTGGCGGCGTTGCGCTATGAGTCGATCACCCTCGGCGTACGCCTGGTGGCCGCCGGCCTGCCGTGGTTCATGACGCTGTTCGGCCGGGACAGCCTCATCACCTCGCTCCAGGCGGTGCCCTTCCTGCCGGAGCTGATCCCGCCGACCCTCATGATGCTGGCCGGCCTCCAGGGGCACCGGATCGACGACTTCCGGGACGAGGAGCCGGGCAAGATCCTGCACGAGCTGCGCTACGGCGAGACGGCGGGCTTCGAGGAACAGCCCCACTCGCCGTACTACGGCTCGGCGGACTCGACGCCGCTGTTCGTCATCCTGCTCGACGAGTACGAGCGGTGGACCGGCGACGACCGGCTGGTACGGGGACTGGAGGCCCAGACCCGGGCCGCCCTCGCCTGGATCGACACGTACGGGGACCTGCTCGGCACGGGCTACCTCTGGTACCAGACCCGCAACCCGCAGACCGGGCTGGCGAACCAGTGCTGGAAGGACTCCTGGGACTCGATCTCGTACCGCGACGGCCGGCTCCCCGGCTTCCCGCGCGCCACCTGCGAACTCCAGGGCTACGCGTACGACGCGAAGATGCGCGGCGCCCGACTGGCCCGGGAGTTCTGGGGCGACCCCGCGTACGCCGACCGGCTGGAGCGGGAGGCGGCCGAGCTGAAGATCCGGTTCAACCGGGACTTCTGGATCCCGGAACGGGAGTACTACGCGCTCGCCCTGGACGCCGACGGCCGGCAGGTCGACGCGCTCACCTCCAACATCGGGCACCTGCTGTGGAGCGGCATCGTCGACGAGTCGCGGGCCGGCCGGATCGCCGAACACCTGATGGGGCCGCGGCTCTACTCCGGTTGGGGCGTCCGGACCCTCGCCGACGACCAGGGGCGGTACAACCCCGTCGGCTACCACGTCGGGACGGTGTGGCCGTTCGACAACTCGATCATCGCCTGGGGGCTGTGGCGGTACGGCTTCCGCCGGGAGGCCGGGCAGATCTGCGACGCGATGCTGGCCGCGTCCCCGTTCTTCGGCGGACGGCTGCCGGAGGCCTTCGCCGGCTACGAGCGCAGCCTCACCGACTACCCGGTGGAGTACCCCACGGCGTGCAGCCCGCAGGCCTGGTCGGCGGGCACGCCGCTGCTGCTGCTACGCGTGATGCTGGGGCTGGAGCCGCAGGGCGACCACCTGATCATCGACCCCGCCGTGCCCGACGGCATGGGGCGCGTCGAACTGCTCGACATCCCCGGCCGCTGGGGCCACGTCGACGCCCTGGGCCGCAGCC
The DNA here is from genome assembly GCF_040649055.1 of Micromonospora sp. NPDC049060. NCBI lineage: Bacteria > Bacillati > Actinomycetota > Actinomycetes > Micromonosporales > Micromonosporaceae > Micromonospora > Micromonospora sp. NPDC049060. The sequence continues at coordinate 14,615 of NZ_JBEZEV010000097.1, read as the reverse complement.
GCGCGCACGACCACCCGGGCAGCCGCTGACCCACTCCTCAGGCAGGGCAGCCGGTGCTGGCCGAGACGACGGCCCGGTCCCCCGAGAGGTCGGCGACGACTGTCACCGGGCCACGACGGTAGGCGTACGCCTGCGGGTCGTCCAGCACCGGAAGGCGGGTGACGGGGGCCAGGGCGGCGGCCGGGGACGCGGGGGCCGGGAAGCCGGCGGAGCGCGCGGAGCGGGCGGTGCCGCCGCCGGGGCAGGGCGCCGTGACCACCTGGACGGCCGGACCGGCCGGGGCCCCGAGGGCCCGCAGGGCCTCCTTCAGGGCGTCGGCCTCCGCGCCGGCGGCACCGGTCGCGGGTACGTCGTAGCCGTCGCCCACCGGCCGGCAGCCGGTGTCGACGGTCAGCCGGACCCGACCGTCCCCCGCGACCCCGCCGGAGACGGTGACGAACTCGCCCGCGTCGCCGCGCAACCGGGGACCGTTCGAGGTGACCCGGACCCCGGCCCGCCAGTCCGCCGGCAGCCGGCCGGCGACCCGCTCCAACAGCGTCGCCTCCCCGCCCGCCGCGACGAAGACGTCCACCCCGCGCGACAGGTCGGCGCCGGCGGCGAACGGGGTGACCCGGCAGCCCCGATCGACCACGGGCGGGGTCAGCACGGCGGTCTCGCCGGCCGCCGCGACCAGTACGCCGACCGCGCGGTCGACGACGCCACCGGCCTCGGTCAGGGTGCGCTGCTCCCGGACGGTCGGTGGATCGTTACGCACCGAGAGCCAGGTCAGCGCCGCCAGCAGCACCGCCCACGCCACCGTGCCGGCGAGCAGCCAGGGCAGCCACCGTCGGGGGGCCGCCGGCCGATCGGGACCGGTAGGCGGGGCCTGCCCCGCCGCTTCCACGCCGTTCACGGGGGCAATCGTGTCACGCCGGTCGACAGTGCCCGGAGACGGTCGCGGCCCGCCACCTGCGAAGGCGACGGGCCACGGGCCGATCAGAGCGGGGGAAGGGTCAGGAGGCGACCGTGACGGCGACCTCGTTGATGCCCCGGGCGGCGGTCACGGCGGTGTCGCCGTTGCCGTGCCGGGAGAGCGCCCGCAGGGTCCAGGCGCCCGGCGCGGCGAAGAACCGGAACTGGCCGGCCGGCGAGGTCACCACCTCGGCGGTGAACTCACCGGTCGAGTCGAGCAGCCGGACGTACGCGCCCGGGACGGCCTCGCCCGCGTCGGAGCGGACGACGCCGGTGATCACGGTTTCCTTCTCCAGGTCCAGACTCGCGGGCAGCGGGGCGGCCTGGTCGGGCGCGGCGCAGCCGGCAGCGGTGGGTGCGGTCATGGCTCAGGCCTCCCCGGGCTCGTCGCCGAGCGCGACCGGCACGCCGACCAGCGAGCCGTACTCGGTCCAGGATCCGTCGTAGTTCTTCACGTTGCGGTGGCCGAGCAGCTCCTGGAGCACGAACCAGGAGTGCGAGGAGCGCTCGCCGATCCGGCAGTACGCGATGGTCTCGCGGCCGTCGTCCAGCCCGGCGTCGGCGTAGATCTTGCGCAGCTCGTCGTCGGACTTGAAGGTGCCGTCCTCGTTGGCCGCCTTGGACCACGGCACGCTGATCGCCGTGGGGATGTGCCCGGCCCGCTGCGCCTGCTCCTGCGGCAGGTGGGCGGGGGCGAGCAGCCGGCCGGCGAACTCGTCGGGGCTGCGCACGTCGACCAGGTTCTTGGTGCCGATGGCGGCCACGACCTCGTCCCGGAAGGCCCGGATCGAGGTGTCCGGCTCCTGCGCCACGTACTGCGTCGCCGGGCGGGTCACCGCGTCCCGGACCAGCGGACGGGCGTCGAGCTCCCACTTCTTGCGACCGCCGTCGAGCAGCTTCACGTCGCGGTGGCCGTAGAGCTTGAAGTACCAGTACGCGTACGCGGCGAACCAGTTGTTGTTGCCGCCGTAGAGGATGACGGTGTCGTCGTTGCTGATGCCCCGCTCGGAGAGCAGCGCCTCGAACTGGCTCTTGTTGACGAAGTCCCGGCGCACCTGGTCCTGGAGGTCGGTCTTCCAGTCCAGCTTGATCGCGCCGGCGATGTGGCCGGTGTCGTAGGCCGAGGTGTCCTCGTCGACCTCGACGAAGACGACGCCCGGGGCGTCGAGGTTCTTCTCGGCCCATTCGGCCGAGACGAGTGCGGTGTCGCGACTCATCAGATCACTCCCTGGTGAGGATGGATGGTGAACCAGCACGGGGGCATCGAAAGTCGTGACGATCGCACCACGCGCGGGATCCACCGTATGGACGGATCACGGGTTCGTGCGACGGCGCCGCTGCCGGGCGTTGAAAGAGAGCACGGGAGAAGAAAAATCCCTGCCTGCCGGTGGCCGCTAGGCGGCCGAGGACAGCCCCGCCGTCAGATGACGGGGCGACACAGGCAGGTGGCCACGCGGCACAGGTCGACCGCGCGCCGTTTGGTGAGGAGCGTCCCCATGAGCAGGGAGCCTACCAGCCGGGCGCGGGCACACCAGGGGACCGACCAGCATCCGGGACGCGCGTACTGGTAGCCCGGGGTGCAGGGAAGGGCACCTTCCTATCGCAATCGGTGGAGGAAGGGGCCCTTCCTGACCGGCAGGCGCGGCCGGGGCGGACGCGGACGCAGGCGCGGGCGGGGCGGGGGCCGGAGGCGGTGGGTCGGTCGGGTCGGTCAGCCGGCGGCGGAGTTGATCGGCACGTTCCGGGCGTCCGCGGTGACGGCCAGCCCCTCGGGCAGCGGCCGGACCTCCCGGACGGCGAGCTGGAACGGCAGCTCGGGCAGGGGCACGTCGATGGAGATGCTGCGGGCGTAGTTGCTGAGCAGCGTCCGGGCCAGCGGCAGGCTCGGCAGGCCGTCGGCGGTCAGGTCGTTGAACTTCAGCGCCACCTGCCCCTCCTTGCCGACCGTGATGTCGGCGGTGCCGGTCACGGTGAGGCGCTGACCGAGGATGTCGACCGGGGCGGTGACGGCCAGCCGGCCGTTCTGCTCGCCGAGGGTCAGCCCCGGCCGGTCGAGCAGCTTGGCGAGGCTGTCGTAGCTGATGGTGCCCGTCCCGTCGACGGTCTCGGCGACCACGTCGCCCTGCCCCGAACGGATGGTGTCGAGCGAGGCGCGCACGTTGCGGGCGTCCACGTCGAGCTTCGGCAGCGCGACCGCGTCGCCGCGCACCGAGCCCTGCACGTCGCGCAGCGCGATGGAGATGCGCTCGTACCGGCCGTCGAGCACCTGGGTGAGGAACGGGACCCCGCCGACCTCCACCTCCGGCGGCGAGGACTGCGCCCCCTGCTTGGCGATCTCCTGCCGGACCTGGTCGGCGATGGCCCGCTCGGCCACCCCCACGGCGACCCGGTCGGCCACCACGATCAGTCCGCCCAGGACCAGCAGCAGCACGACGAGGGTGATGAGCACCTTGCGCCCGCGTCGCCGGGGCCGCTCCTCGTACGTCTCGTCGTGCGCCACGCCGCCTCCTGTCGTCAGTGCCGAGGGTGCCGCGGAGCGGCCCACCGGTGGTACCCGATCGGGGAAAAGCTCAACCGCCGCGTCAGAGAACGAGCTTGCACATGGCGTACGCGGCCGGCGCGGCCAGGGCGAAGCCACCGAGGGGCCCCTGCATGTGCCGGGCCACCCACATGGTCGGCGGCTCCCCCGCCATCAGCCGGCCCGCCTCGGCGTAGCCCACGGCAAGGTCGGCCAGCACGGCGGTGACCGCCGCGACCAGCCCGATGATCGCGGCCCGGGTGGGGGTGAAGGGCGTCACCAGGTAGCTGCCGAGGACGGCGCTGACCAGCGTGCCGACCATCGCGCCGGCGACCACGCCGGCCGCGCCCCGGGGCACCTGGGGGGCCAGCCGCGGCCACGGCGCGACCGCGTCGGTCAGCCGGGCGACGGTGAGCGCGACCGCGCTGGCGGTGAGGCACACCGTGATGGCCTGGGTGCCCGCCGGGATCCGGCTGAGCACGATCAGGGTGGCGAAGGCGACGACGCCGACCACGATCAGCAGGGTGCTGCCGAGCGAGTCGGTCACCCGCACCCGGTCGACCCGCCGGACGAGCTGGCCGAGCACCCCGAGGGCGAAGCCGCCCGCCGCGACGTAGCCCAGTGGTGCCAGGCCGGCGACGTCCGTCTGCACGGCCGCGGTGTCGGCCGCCACCGCGGCGGCGGCGCTGACGGCGGCCACCAGCAGCAGCGCGGGCGGTCGCATGGCCATCGTCCAGGCCAGCACGAAGAGCAACTGCACGCCGAAGACGACGAACGCGAAGGGCAGGCGGTGCCCCGGGCCGGCGGTCTGCGCCCCGAGCACCAGACCCACCCCGAGCAGCGCGGCGAACCCGGCGACGGTCAGCGCGAGCTGGCGGCGTACCTCGACCGGCTCCACCACCTCCTCGTCCGGCTCGTCGTCCGGCTCGTCGTCGGGTCGCCGGGCCGGCTCACCGGCCCGCCGGGCGCGGCGCGGGCCGCTGCGCTCCCGGCGCTCGCCGTCGTCGTCGGGGGCCGGCCCGGTGCGCGGCGCCGGCGGCTGGCCACTGGACGGGCCGGACGGTCCGGGGCGGGGCCCGTCGGGCCACTGGTCGCGGCCGGTCTCGGGCGAGCTGGAGGGAAACACGCCCCGATCGTGCCAGACCCGCCGGCCGACGCGGGGGCCACGGTTTCGGCAACGTTAAAACCTGGGGTCACGATCAGGGGCAAGCCGGGCAAACGGGAAAGGACGCGGAGGCGCGACCGGGGCCTTCGGTTACGCTCAAGCCGTTACCCGCCCGTCAGCGACGCCGGGACCCACGCAAGTTCATCAGCGTCACGCCCCGCCACGGAGTGCGCTGGTCGCGCGCGGCCGACGGCCGCCGGGACGGAGGTGATCGTGGAGATCCTGCTGCTGGTGACCGCGCGCGCAGGCGAACCATCCGCAGTGCTGCCGGCACTCGACCTGCTGCCGCACTCGGTCCGCACCGCGCCACGCGACGTCCGCACCCTGGTCGCCGGCCCCAGCCCGGACGCGGTGCTGGTCGACGCCCGCTCCGAGCTGAGCGAGGCGCGGGCGACCTGCCGGATGCTGCACGCCACCGGGCTCGGGGTGCCCCTGATCGCGGTGGTCACCGAGGCCGGCCTGATCGCGCTCAACGCCGACTGGGGCGTCGACGACGTCATCCTCGCCGCCGCCGGGCCGGCCGAGGTGGAGGCCCGGCTGCGGCTCGCCGTCGGGCGGCTGAGCAACGCCACCTCCGGGGCCGGCGGCTCGATCCGCGCCGGCGAACTGACGATCGACCCGGACACCTACGCCGCGAAGCTCAAGGGCCGGCCCCTCGACCTCACCTACAAGGAGTTCGAGCTGCTGAAGTTCCTGGCCCAGCACCCGGGCCGGGTGTTCACCCGGGACCAGCTCCTGCGCGAGGTGTGGGGCTACGACTACTTCGGTGGCACGCGCACCGTGGACGTGCACGTCCGGCGGCTGCGCGCCAAGCTCGGCTCCGAGTACGAGTCGATGATCGGCACGGTGCGGCAGGTGGGTTACAAGTTCGTCGTACCGCCCTCGCGGTCCCTGCCGGAGAGCGAGCACGCGCCCCTGCCGGTCTGACCTCCGCGTCCCTTCAGGGACGGTTTCGCATATGCCCTTTTTGTGCGGCTCGCCGGTTCTATTCTGACTGCCGGGTTTGCGACAAAAAGGGGGCGGCGGAGTGCGTATCGACCACGGGGGCGGCGGCGGTTCGACACGGTGGGGCCCGCTGATCCGGGATCCCTCGGCCGCGCGCACCATCGGGCTCGTCACGCTGGTGGTCGCCGCGCTGCTCGGTTCCGCGTACGCCCTCGGGCGCAGCCTGGTCCCCGACCCGTCGACGTCGCGGTCCAGCGTGACCACCAGCGCCACCGGCCCGCACTACGCCGACCAGCCGCCGACGAAGGACGCTCCGCGCCGTACCCCGGAGGGTGGGCCGAGCACCAGCCCGTCGGAGGCCGGACAGGACGGCGGCGCCAGCCCCGACGGCACGCCGTCGCCGGGACCGGCCGACGGGCCGTTCGGCGCGCAGACCACAAGCGGCACCTCGCTGGTCGCGCTGACCTTCGACGACGGGCCGGACCCGCGGTACACGCCGCAGGTGCTCGCCCTGCTCCGCGAGCACCAGGTGCGGGCCACCTTCTGCGTGGTCGGCGAGAACGCGCAGCGCCACCCGGACCTGATCCGGGCCATCGCGGCCGACGGGCACACCCTGTGCAACCACAGCTGGAGCCACGACGTCGACCTCGGCCGCCGGTCGCCCGCCGTCATCCGGGCGGACCTGCTGCGCACCAGCGAGGCGATCCGGGCGGCCGTGCCCGACGCGCCGATCGCGTACTACCGGCAGCCCGGCGGTGCCTGGACGGGCCCGGTGGTGTCGGTGTCCCACGAACTCGGCATGACGCCGCTGCACTGGACCGTGGACCCGGCGGACTGGGAGCTGCCCGGAGCCGGCCGGATCGCGGCGACGGTCGTGGCGGGCGTCGTACCCGGCTCGGTCGTGCTGTTGCACGACGCCGGCGGCGACCGGCAGGGCACGGTGGACGCGCTGCACCGCATCCTGCCCGACCTGACCAGCCGGTTCGAGGTGGAGGCGCTGCCCGACGGGCGAACGTGAGCCGACCAGACCACGGGCGGTCCGGCCCGGCGACCGCCGCACCGCCCCGGCGGCCGGCCGAGCGCGGCGGCGCCGGGGATCGACGGGACTACGGTGACGTCATGAGCAACCCCGAAGCGAGCAGCGGCCGGGTGACCCGGGCCGACCGCCTCAGCCCCACGGAGATCGCCGACGTGACGACCCTCGCCCGGGTCGCCGGCGACGCGGACGGGGCGGACCCGTTCGACGAGCACGTCCTGCTCCGGCTGCGCGAACCGGACGCGCCCGCCGTGCACCTGACCAGCCGAGCGGACGACGGCACACTGACCGGTTACGCGCACCTGGACACCACCGACCCGGGCACGGGGATCGGGGTGGAACTGGTGGTGCACCCGGCGTACCGGCGGCGCGGGACGGGCCGCGCGCTGGCCCGGGGCGTCCTGGCGGCGGCCGACGGCCCGCTGCGGGTCTGGGCGCACGGCGACCACCCCTCCGCCGCCGCGCTCGGCGTCGACCTGGGCCTGCGCCGGGCCCGGGTGCTCTGGCAGCTGCGCCGGCCGCTGACCGCCCCGATCCCCGACCACCCGCTGCCGGACGGGGTGACGCTGCGCGCGTTCCGGCCCGGCGCCGACGACGAGGAGTGGCTGGCGCTCAACGCGCGGGCCTTCGCCGAGCACCCGGAACAGGGCCGCTGGTCCCCCGCCGACCTGCGGGTACGCCTCGACGAGCCGTGGTTCGACCCGGAGGGCTTCCTGCTCGCCGTCGACGGGTCCACCGGCCGGCTGCTCGGCTTCCACTGGACGAAGGTCCACGAACGACCCGGCTCGGCCCGGATCGGCGAGGTCTACGTCCTCGGCGTGGACCCGTCGGCCCACCGCGGCGGGCTCGGCCGGGCGCTGACCGCGGCCGGGCTGGCGTACCTGCGGGACCGGCGGGACCTGGACCGGGTCATGCTCTACGTCGACGAGTCGAACGCCGCCGCCGTCGCGCTCTACGAGCGGCTCGGCTTCGCCCGCTGGTCGGCGCACGTCAACTACCAGTCGGCCTGACGCCAGAACGGGCCCGGGTCGCGACGGCCCGGGCCCGTGCCGCGCGCGCCGCCGCCCCGGAAGATCCCCATCCTTCCGACAGCGGCAGCCGAGTTCACACAACGGACAACCCGCCCTCAGCGAGCGGTCATCTGCCCTGTCGCACCTGTTCACTCCCCGTTCACTTCCGACCGGCGAACCGGCTACCTGGCGCTCCTAACTTTTGGATCAGCCGGTGAGCGCCGGTATACCGGCCCCCCAATCCGGGGGCGAAGTCAGACGTGAAGGGAAACCCCTCAGGTGAAGCTCCAGCGGCACGGCACCCTCGCCTGCCTCGCTCTTACCGCGACGCTCGCTCTCAGCGCATGCGGCTCGGACAACAACGAGCCCGCGAGCAGCGCCTCCGCCTCCGGGTCGGCCGCTGCCGACTGCGCCACCGGCACGCTGAACACCCAGGGCTCGTCGGCGCAGAAGAACGCCATGGACGAGTGGATCAAGGCCTACCAGCAGAAGTGCTCCGGAGCCAAGATCAACTACGAGCCGTCCGGCTCGGGCGCCGGCATCCAGGCCTTCATCGCCGGCACCGCCGACTTCGCCGGCTCGGACTCCGCCCTCAAGGAGGAGGAGCAGCCGCAGGCCGACGCCAAGTGCGTGGGCGGCGCCGCGATCAACCTGCCGATGGTCATCGGCCCGGTCGCCATCGCCTACAACGTCAACGGCGTGGACAACCTCCAGCTCAAGCCGGCCACCCTGGCGAAGATCTTCGCCGGCAAGGTGACCAAGTGGGACGACCCGGCGATCAAGGCCGACAACCCGGACGCCAAGCTGCCGTCGACCGCCATCAACGCGGTGCACCGCTCGGACTCCTCCGGCACCACCGACAACTTCACCGACTTCCTGACCAAGACCGCCGCGTCCGACTGGACGTTCGGCAAGGCCAAGGAGTGGAAGGCCCCCGGCGGCACCGGCGCGGCGAAGTCCGACGGCATGGCCAGCGCCATCAAGGGCCAGGACGGCACCATCGGCTACGTCGAGTGGTCGTACGCCGAGAACGGCGGCCTGAAGACCGCCAAGGTCGGCAACGGCGCGGGCGAGTTCGCCGAGCTGACCGCCGAGTCGGCCGGCAAGACCATCGCCGGCGCCGAGGTGGTCGGCCAGGGCGACGACCTCAAGATGAAGATCGACTACAACACCAAGGAGGCCGGGGCCTACCCGATCGTCCTGGTGACCTACGAGATCGTCTGCTCCAAGGGCCTCGCCGCCGACAAGCTCCCGCTGGTCAAGGGCTTCCTCGGCCACGCCGCGAGCACCGCGGGCCAGGCCGACCTGACCGAGCTGGGCTACGCCCCGCTGCCCGAGACGGTCCGCGCCAAGGTCGAGGCCGCGGTCAAGAACCTCGCCTGAGCCGCCCGCACCGACACCGTCACCACCACCTCAACCCGAAGCGAGCGAGCAGATGGGTGAAACCCCCCACCGCTCGGCCCACGCCGGCACCGGCGGGACGCGCGTGACCGAAGGTCACGACCGGCCCGCCGGTGCCTCGGCGCGTCCGGCCGAGGCACCAGTCAGCACCCGCACCCCGGGCGGAGCCGAGTTGGGCGGCGGCGGCGCGCTGCCCCGGGCCCGGGCGTTCGGCGCCGAACGGGCCTTCCGCGCCCTCACCCTGGGCGCCGGCGCCACCGTCCTGGTCGTCATCGCCGCGATCGCGGTCTTCCTCGTCGCCAAGGCGGTACCGGCGCTGCGCGCCAACACCGAGAGCTTCTGGACCTTCGAGGGCTGGTTCCCGAACGACGCGGAGCCGAAGTTCGGCATCGGGGCGCTCGCCTTCGGCACCGTGTTCAGCTCCGCGCTGGCCCTGCTGATCGCGGTGCCGGTGGCCCTGGGCATCGCGCTCTACCTGTCCCACTACGCGCCGCGCCGGCTCGGCACCACGCTGGGTTTCCTGATCGACCTGCTGGCCGCGGTGCCGAGCGTGGTCTTCGGCCTCTGGGGCCGCGACGTCTTCATCAACCCGGTACGCGACTTCTCCGCCTGGCTGAACACGTACTTCGGCTGGATCCCGATCTTCGGCGGCGACGGCCCGTTCGGGAAGTCCATCATGCTGGGCGCGCTGGTCCTGGCGATCATGGTCCTGCCGATCATCACCTCGCTCTCCCGCGAGGTGTTCCTGCAGACCCCGACCGCCAACGAGGAGGCGGCCCTCGCCCTCGGCGCCACCCGCTGGGAGATGATCCGCACCGCCGTGCTGCCGTACGGCCGCCCCGGCATCGTCGCCGCGGTGATGCTGGGCCTGGGCCGGGCGCTCGGCGAGACCATCGCCCTGGCGATGACCCTCGGCATCACCTTCGGCATCTCGTTCAACCTGATCGAGAGCGGCGGCAACACCATCGCCGCCAACATCGCCAACACGTTCGGCGAGGCGAACGACACGGGGCGGGGCGCGCTGATCGCCTCCGGCCTGGTGCTCTTCGCCATCACGCTGATCGTCAACATCACGGCGCGGGCGATCATCCACCGCCGCCGGGAGTTCACGGAGTCGGCCGCATGACCACAGTCGTTACGTCGCACCGGACCCGCCCGCCCGCCCAGCCGCCCACCCTCAAGGCCCGGCGGCTGCCGAGGTACGCCGCGCCGGCCATCGCCGCAGCCGCCCTGCTGGTCGCCGCCGCGTTCGTGTACGGCACCGGCACCGGCGGCCCGGTGCTGGTCGTGGTGGTCGCCGCGCTGCTCTACCTGGCCGGCCTGTTCGCCGCCGCGAACCGGGTCGAGGGGCGGCGGTCGGCCCGCAACCGCACCTGGAGCGCGCTGATCCACTCCGCGTTCGTGCTGGCCGTCCTGCCGCTGGCCTCGGTGGTCTGGACGCTGGTCAGCAAGGGCGCCGAGCGCCTGGACGGCGACTTCTTCCTCACCTCGATGAACAACATCGGCGCGCGGGACCCGAACGGCGGCGCCTACCACGCGATCGTCGGCACGCTCCAGCAGGTCGGCATCGCCGCCCTGATCACCGTCCCGCTCGGCATCCTCTGCGCGATCTACATCGTCGAGTACGGCCGGGGCCGGTTCGCCGCCGCGATCCGGTTCTTCGTGGACGTGATGACGGGCATCCCGTCGATCGTCGCCGGCCTGTTCGTGCTGGCGTTCTGGGTGCTGATCGTCTCGCCGTGGTTCAACGACGGGCGGCCCAGCTTCTCCGGCTTCGCCGCCGCGCTCGCGCTGAGCGTGCTGATGCTGCCCACCGTGGTCCGCTCCACCGAGGAGATGCTGCGTCTCGTCCCGGCGCCGCTGCGCGAGGGGGCGTACGCCCTCGGCGTGCCGAAGTGGAAGACCATCCTGCGGGTCGTACTGCCGACCGCCCTGCCGGGCATCGTCACCGGCGTCATGCTCGCCATCGCGCGTGCGGCCGGCGAGACCGCCCCGGTGCTGCTCGTCGCCGGTGGCGGCGCGGCGATCAACTTCAACCCGTTCGAGAACAACCAGTCGTCGCTGGCCCTCTTCGTCTACCAGCAGGCAGGTGACGCGTCCCGGTACGCGCCGGCACGGGCGTGGACCGCGGCACTCACCCTGGTCGCCCTCGTGCTGATCCTGACCGTCGCGGCCAAGCTGCTGGCCCGTCGCAACCGGCTCGGCCGATGAACCCCGGAGGTACCACCACCATGGCCAAGCGCATCGAAGCCTCGGGCGTCACCGCCTACTACGGCGCCTTCAAGGCGATCGAGAACATCAACCTGACGGTCGAGCCGAAGACGGTGACCGCCCTGATCGGCCCGTCCGGCTGCGGCAAGTCCACCTTCCTGCGGTCGATCAACCGGATGCACGAGGTGCTGCCCGGCGCCCGGGTCGAGGGCAGCCTCACCATCGACGACCAGGACATCTACGACCGGGACGTGGACGTCACCGCCGTCCGGCGCATGATCGGCATGGTCTTCCAGCGGCCGAACCCGTTCCCCACCATGAGCATCTTCGAGAACGTGGTGGCCGGGCTGCGGCTCAACGGGGTCCGTAGGAAGTCGATCCTGGAGGAGGCGGCGGAGAAGGCGCTGCGCTCGGCCAACCTGTGGGACGAGGTGAAGGACCGGCTCGGCAAGCCCGGCGCCGGCCTCTCCGGCGGTCAGCAGCAGCGGCTCTGCATCGCCCGGACCATCGCCGTCGAGCCGCAGGTGGTGCTGATGGACGAGCCCTGCTCGGCGCTCGACCCGATCTCCACGCTGGCCATCGAGGACCTGATGTTCCAGCTCAAGGACAAGTTCACCATCATCATCGTCACGCACAACATGCAGCAGGCCGCGCGCGTCTCGGACCGGACCGCCTTCTTCTCGATCGAGAAGACCGGCGACCCGGGCCGCCTCATCGAGTACGACAACACGCAGAAGATCTTCAGCAACCCCGGCGTGAAGAAGACCGAGGACTACATCACCGGCCGCTTCGGCTGATCCGTGAGGCGGGGGCCCTCCTCTCGCTTTCGCGAAAGGAAGGGCCCACGCTGGCGAACCCGGCAGCACCGGAGGATCCGGTCTAGGGTCGGGTCGGAGAACGCCCACCGGTCGCTGCGGAGGACGGGCATGTCTGGATATCCCCGGTTGCTGCACACCGTGCTCGACACCACGAACCCACGGGAGCTCGCCGAGTTCTACCGGCAACTGCTCGGGCTGCGGTACCGGCCCGGTGACGAACCGCCGACGGACGGGACCGCCGACGACCGGGACTGGCTCGTGCTCAGAGACTCCGACGGGGCGGCCCAGCTCGCCTTCCAGCTCGTCGACCGCCTGCCTCGGACCACCTGGCCCCGGCACGACGTGCCGATGCAGTTGCACCTCGACTTCACGGTCCCGGACGCATCCGAGCTGGAGAGGCAGCGTACGCGGGCGGAGGCCCTGGGCGCGGAACTCCTGCTCGACCGGACCGACGACCCCGACGAACCGCTGTACGTCTTCGCCGACCCGTCCGGTCACCCGTTCTGCATCTTCGTGGCCTAGCGCCGCCGCCCTCCCCGGTCCTGGTCCGTCGAGAGACCCTGGCAGGAACCGGCCGCTTCCTGCCAAGATCCGTAACGGGTCAGGCCAGCACGAAGCGGGGCTCGCCGTCGTCGGGCACGTCGAGGCGCGGGGTGACCGGGGTCGACGCGTCCCGGGTCGCCGCCGCGCGGGCGACGCCGGCCAGGTCGCCGCCGGCCGCCACCTGGGCCAGGTTCACCAGGGTGGGCGGGAGCATGGTCAGCTCGCCGGCCTCCGCCCGGGCCAGGGCGTCCGCCGGGCGGGCCCACAGGGTGTGGTCGGCCTCGCCGGAGACGTCCCGGGTCCGCTGCCCCTCCGGCAGCAGGGCCACGAAGAAGTACGTGTCGAAGCGGCGCGGCTCGAACTCCGGCGTGATCCACCGGCTCCACGGCAGCAGCAGGTCCGACCGGAGGGTGAGCCCGCGCCGGGCGAGCAGGTCCGCGAAGCCGCCCCGGCGCTGCTCCAGCGCCACCCGGTCGGCCTCCCAGTCGTCGCCGCTCACGTCGCCGACCACGGTCTGTGTGTCGGGGCCCGCGAGCAGGACCCCGGCCTCCTCGAAGACCTCCCGCGCGGCGGCGCAGACGACCGCCTGGGCGGCCTCCGGGGTCAGCCCCAGCCGCTCGCCCCACCCGGCGGGCGTCGGGCCGGCCCAGTCCAGGTGCGCCTGCGAGTCCGAGGGGTCGACCCCGCCGCCGGGGAAGGCGTACATCCCGCCGAAGGCCATCGCGGCGACCCGCCGGATCAGGTAGACCTCGAAGTCGTCGCCGGCGGGCCGGAGCAGCAGGACGGTCGCCGCGACCCGGGGCGGGGCCGGGGTGCCGCCCTCGGCGTGGAACCGGCGGGCGTGCGCCACGAGCGCCGGGGGTGCGGGGAAGCCGTCGGCGTCGATCGTCATGCGCCGAGCCTAGTTCCCGACGGGTGGATGACCACGCCGACGTCCGGTGATCTTCGCTAGCGTTGCCGCCATGACTCGTTGGGGCATCCTGTCCACCGGCCAGATCGCCGCCCGCTTCGCCGAGGACCTCCGGCTGGTGCCGGGCGCCGAACTGGTGGCGGTCGGCTCACGTACCGCCGAGAGCGCGCAACGGTTCGCGGCCCGGCACGGCGTGCCGCGCGCGTACGCCTCCTGGGCGGAACTCGCCGCGGACGGCGAGCTGGACGTCGTCTACGTCGCCACCCCACACGCCGCGCACCACCAGGCGGCCATGACCTGCCTCGCGGCCGGCCGCGCGGTGCTGCTGGAGAAGCCGTTCACCCTCGACCTGGCGACCAGCGTCGAGCTGGTCGACACCGCCCGCGCGGCCGGGGTCTTCCTCATGGAGGCCATGTGGATGCGGACGAATCCGCTGATCCGCCGGGTCTGCGAGCTGGTCGCGGACGGGGCGATCGGCACGGTGACGAACGTGCGGGCCGACTTCGGGTTGGCGGGGCCGTTCCCGCCGGAGCACCGGCTGCGGGCCCGTACGCTCGGCGGCGGCGCCCTGCTCGACCTCGGCGTCTATCCGGTCAGCCTGGCCCACCTGCTGCTCGGCGTGCCCGACCACGTCCGGTCCTGGGCGAAGCTCAGCCCCGAGCGGGTCGACGAGAACACCGGGATCGTCCTCGGCTACGACTCGGGGGCGGTGGCCACGCTGACCTGCGGCCTGGTCGGGGCGACCCCGGTGACCGCCGCCGTCACCGGCGCCGCCGGACGGATCGACCTGCCCGAGCTGTTCTTCCGCCCCGGCTCGGTGACCCTGCACCGGGCCGGCGCCGAGCCGGAGACGATCACCGATGGGCTGGTCGGCGGCGGCTACCAGTACGAGGCCGCCGAGGTCCAGCGCTGCCTCGCCGAGGGCCTCCTGGAGAGCCCCCTGGTCCCCCACGCCGCCACGCTGGAGGTGATGGCGCTCCTCGACACCATCCGGGCCCAGATCGGCGTCTCCTACACCTGAGGTGTGCAAGGAAGGGCCCCTTGCTGACGCATGCGTCAGCAAGGGGCCCTTCCTTAAAACCGCGGCCCCGCGGGAGATAGGGAGAG
>NZ_JBEZEV010000096.1:0-24274 GCF_040649055.1 Micromonospora sp. NPDC049060 | reverse complement strand
GGGGCCCCCCCCGCCCGGGGGGGGGGGGCGCCCCGGCCGGACCTCGTCGGCGCGGTGGTCTCCCGGGGCGGCCGTCCCGACCTGGCCGGCGCCGCGCTCGACCAGGTGCGCGCGCCCACGCTGCTGCTGGTCGGCGGCCTGGACGAGCAGGTGATCACGCTCAACGAGCAGGCCCAGGAGGCGCTGCCGGACACGGCCGAGCTGACGGTGATCCCGGGGGCGACCCACCTCTTCGAGGAGCCCGGCACCCTGGAACAGGTGGCGCACAGCGCCGCCGACTGGTTCACCACCCACCTCCCCACCCCGCACTGAGGACCCACCCGGCAGGTGGTCAGGCGGGGGCCGGGGGCGCGGGCGTCGGGCGCTGGCGGTGTTGCTGGATGGTGTCGATCATCCGCCAGACGACGGCGGTGATCGGCACCGAGACGAAGGCCCCGGCGATGCCGGCGATCAGGGTGCCGGCGGTCACCGCCACCAGGATCACCGCCGGGTGCAGGCGCACCTGACGCTTCATGACCAGCGGCTCGAGCAGGTTGCCCTCGACCTGCTGGACGGTGATCACGGCGGCGAGGACGAGCAGTGCGGTCACCGGCCCCTTCGCCGCGAGCGCGACCAGCACCGCCACGGCGCCGGCCACGGTCGCCCCGATGATCGGGATGAAGCCGCCGAAGAAGGTGATGAGCGCGAGCGGGAAGGCCAGCGGCACCCGGAGCACCACCAGCGCCAGGCCGATGCCGATCGCGTCGATCGCGGCGATCAGCATCGTGCCCCGGCTGTACGCGCCGAGCGTCCGCCAACCCATCCGGCCGGCCTCGGCGGTCACCTCCCGGTTCGGCCCGGTCGTGCGGGACAGCGTCCAGCGCCACATGGACCTGCCGTCCTTGAGCAGGAAGAACAGCAGGACGAGCGCGAGCAGCGCAGAGCCGAGCACCTCCGCGGCCGTCCTGGCGCCGGAGACCGGGTCGACGGTGCCCTGCCCGAGCCCCTGGCGGGCCTGGTCGAGCAGCTGGTCGAGCTGAGTGTCGCTGACCGGCAGCGTCGAGGTCACGAAGTCCCGGGTCCGTTGCAGGCCCTGCCCCAGCTCGTCGCTCAACTCGCTGAACTGGTTGGCGGTGAGGCTCCACACCAGCGCGCCGACGCCGAACAGCAGGCCGAGCAGCAGCAGTACGGTGAGCAGTGCGGCCAGTGCGGCGGGCAGATGGAGCCGGCGCAGCGCGAGCTGCACCGGGTCGAGCAGCGCGGTGAGGAAGATGGTGACGGCCAGCGCGATGGCCAGCGGCGCGAGCAGCACCGCGATCTTCCCCAGCAGGTACAGCCCGGCGACGACCACCACCAGGCAGGCGCTCCACACCACGGCCGAGCGGACCAGCCAGGGGAGCGCGGCCCAGGTCTGTCGGGAGCCGGCGCCCCGGCCTGGCGTTCCCTCGGGCGTACGCCCGGCATCGTCTGCGACCACGTCGGCCCTCCTCGATCTCCGGCGAGTCGGTACCCGGCCGGCGTCCCTCCGACACCCGCGTCCCCTTTCACGCTAGATGGGCGGCCGGGGCGTCGGGGTCGACCGCCGGTTTCCCGAACGCCCCCGGGCTGCTGCTCCGTCGCGTTTGAGCCCTCGGGCCCAGGGAAGGCAGAGATCGGAACCGGCTTCGAGGAGGACCCCGATGAGCGACTTCATGGACAAGGCCAAGGACTTCGCCGACAAGCACGACGAGCAGGTCGACAAGGGCCTGGAGAAGGGCGGCGACATGGCCGACAAGCGCACGGGCGGCAAGTACGACGAGCAGATCGACAAGGGCGTCGACCAGGCCCAGGCGCGCACCGGCGAAGGCGACCAGGTCCGCTGAACCCCTCGTAGCGTCCCGGGTCGCCGCGCAGGCAGGTGACCCGGGACGACTGCTTCCTGACGGATCGACGCGTACCGCTAGCCAAGGATCGACCACTCTCGCTACTATCCGCAGTCGGAACATGACTCAAAGTGGAGTCATCCCCGACCGGACCGGCGCCCTCCCCTTGGGGCGCCGTGACGAGAGGAAGTCATCCGGTGACCGAGGCCTCCGAGACGACCGTCCCCCACCGCTATCCGTTCAGCGACCCCGACCGGCTCAACCTCGACCCGCGCTACGCCCGGCTGCGCCGGGACGAACCGCTCACCCGGATCCGGATGCCGTTCGGCGAGCCGGCCTGGCTCGCCACCCGGCACGCCGACGTCCGGACCGTGCTCGGCGACGCGCGGTTCAGCCGGGCCGCCTCGGTGGACCGGGACGAGCCCCGCAACTCGCCGCGACAGCAGGAGGGCGGGATCCTGTCGATGGACCCGCCGGAGCACACCCGGCTGCGTCGCCTGGTGGCGAAGGCGTTCACCGCCCGCCGGGTGGAGGAGCTGCGACCCCGGACCAGGGAGGTGGCCCACGAGCTGGTGGACGGCATGCTCGCGGCCGGTCCGCCGGCCGACCTGGTGGAGCACCTGGCCACCCCGCTGCCGATCCGGGTCATCTGCGACCTGCTCGGCGTCCCCGTGGCCGACCAGGACCGCTTCCACACCTGGTCCGAGGCGATCGTGTCGACCACCTCGCTGAGCCCGGAGCAGGCCCAGGAGTACATCGACAGTCTCCTCGCGTACATGGGCGAGCTGATCGCGCGGCGGCGCGAGCAACCCACCGACGACCTGATCGGCGCGATGGTCCGGGCCCGGGACGCCGACGACCGGCTCGCGGAGGACGAGGTCGTGCGCCTGGCCGCCGGGCTGCTCGCGGCAGGGCACGAGACGACGGTGACCCAGATCCCCAACTTCGTGTACGCCCTGCTCACCCACCCGGACGAGTGGGCCCGGCTCCGGTCGCGGCCGCACCTGGTGCCGGCTGCCGTCGAGGAGCTGATGCGGTACGTGCCGCTCGGCGCGTCCTCGGCCTTCGCCCGCTACGCCCTGGAGGACATCGAGGTCGGCGGCGTGCTGGTACGGGCCGGCGAGCCGGTGGTGGTGTCGATCTCGTCGGCCAACCGGGACGAGACGGTCTTCGCCGACGCGGACCGGCTCGACCTGACCCGCCAGGTCAACCCCCACCTCGGCTTCGGGCACGGGGTGCACCACTGCGTCGGCGCACAGCTCGCCCGGATGGAGCTCCAGGTCGTCCTGGAGACGCTGATCGCCCGCACGCCCGACCTGAGGCTGGCCGTGCCGGAATCCGAGCTGACCTGGAAGAGCGGCCTGCTGGTCCGGGGGCTCGTCGCCATGCCGGTGAGGTGGTGAACAGATGAGTGCGACGGACGAGCAGTGGCGGGTGCACGTGGACCCGACCCGGTGCATCGGGTCGGGGATCTGCGCGGGCACCGCGCCGAGGCACTTCGTGCTGGTGGACGGGTTGGCCCGCCCGCTGGCCGAGCGGGTGGCGCCCGACGACGCGTTGGTGGACGCCGCGGACTCCTGCCCGATGGAGGCGGTCATCGTGTCCGAGGCGGACGGCCTGCGCCGGATCGCCCCGGAGACCTGAGCCGGGCCGGTCCTGCCGGAGGCCTGGGCCGGGCGGGTCGCGTGGCTCGCCCGGTGGTCGCCCTCCGCGCCGGCCGGCGACATGCCGGTGGCCACGCCCCGGGCCGGGCGTGGCCACCATGGGCGGGGGCGGTCAGCGCTGCTGCTGGCCCAGCTCCGCCGCCGACGTGACGCGGCCGCTCAGCGCGTCCCGCATCCGGTCCACCAGACCGGCGCCGGGGTTGAGCAGCCGGTTCGCCGGCGGCCGGTCGGGCGCAGCCGGGTGCGGCCGGGTCGGGGCGGTCTTCTTGGTCGCCTCCACCTTGCCGGCCAGCTCGACCATCTCCTCGGTGGCGACTGCGGCGCGCAGGCGGGGGAAGAGGTCCGACTCCTCGTCCTTGACGTGGTGCCGGATCGTGCTCGTCAGGTGCGCCAGCAGCTCGTCGAAGCGCGGGTCGGACGGGTCGACCGCCTCCAGCTCCTTCATGGTCCGCTCGGCGTCGGCGTGCTCGGAGATCTCGTGCTCGGCGAGCTGGTCGCCGTCCGGCAGCGCCTTGCGGGCGGTCGGATAGACGTGCATCTCCTCGGCGACGGCGTGCCGGACCAGCTCGGCGATCACCACGTCGGCCAACTGCCGGCGGTGCTCGGGGGTGCCCTGCCGGCTCTCCAACTGCACGAAGAGTGCCTCGACCTCACGGTGGTCGGCGGTCAGGACGTCCACGACGTCCTGACCCCTGATGTCCTGTGGGTTGGTCATGCCTGCCCCTTACCGGTTGCGGAACGGTCGGTTGTGGGCCTGGTACCCGGGAACCGTCCACCGAACCCACCGGTCATCGATGTGTCGCCGACCCGCGTCCCGTGCTCGGCGGGCGCCCGTCGCGCCGGCACGGCAGAGGGCCGGCCCCCGTAGGAGGCCGGCCCCCGTCGGGTCGGGTCGGATCAGGACGAGTAGCCGCGCTCGGCGATCCAGTTGGCGACCTTCTCCAGGGTCATCCAGTACTCGCCCTCGGGGGCGGCCGGATCGGCGATCCGGATCAGGTCGCCGCCGTCCCGGTAGCCCACCAGGGTCAGGTAGTGCCCGCCCTCGTACGAGTGCGGGTTGCCGACCGTGTCGACTGCGGTGCCCTTGATGTTGGCCACCACCGGTTGGCCCTTGTCGAGGGCCGCGACGACGTCGGACCGCAGCCGGTCGACCTGCTCCGGCTTGGCAACCGGATCCGGGATCTCGGTGGTCCGGTACCCGCGGCCGGTCAGCTCGTTGAGCACGCGGGTGATGTCCAGGGCCGAGTCGGTGCCGGCCTCGGTGGTGCCCAGCCTCTTCGCGACCTCGTCCTGGGGGAGCGCCCGGCCCAGCGCCGACAGGGCGATCCGGGTCGCGGCCGGGCCGCAGTAGTAGAAGTTGGGCTGCGCCTGGTACTCGATGCCCACGGCGCGCTCGGCTCGCCGGTCGGCGCGGCCGTTCTTGGCGGCGCGGTCGTCCGTGTGCACCGCGCCGACCGGGGTGGTCGCCGCCGGCGCCGCCTGGGCGGTCACCGCCGGACCCGCGAGGCATCCGCCGGCCACCAGCAGGCCGGCGACGGAGAGACCGCTCTTCTGGACGATCGGCTTCATGGTCGGGCTCCAATCGGGGGTCGACGCCGCCGGGGGACCGGGGCGCGCAGCACCGGGAGGCGCTCGGCTCGGGGAATTCGACGGCCCGGGGCGGTCGGCCCACGGGCGTACTCAGGGATGCAACGGCCCTGCTCCGGTGGGCATTCCAGGCCCACGGCCGGGGGTGCACCGGCCGCACGTCGAGGTTCAACCGGGCCACGGGCGGCAGGATTCCGGCGTACGGATGCCCCGCGTCACACCCGGACCGGTCAGGCGTACGTGGGGGTGCGGGACGGGACGAACCGGTCAACCGGTCACAGGCTGCCCAGCAGGCGGGTAACCGCGATCTCGATGACCACCCGGTCCGGATTCGGGCGGGGCGTCCGGTAGCGCTCGGCGTACCGGCGCTCGGCCTCGGCGACGGCCGGCCGGTCGGAGCGCACGACGGCCCGCCCCTCGATGGTGAGCCAGCGCCGCCCGTCGACGTGGCAGACGGCCACCGGGGCGCCCCCGGGGCCGGCGGCGGCGACGTGCCGGGCCTTGCGGGACGCCCCACCGGTGATGACGCGGGCCAGCCCGGTCGACGCGTCGAAGGTGACCCCCACCGGTACGACGTGCGGGGTGCCGTCCGGGCGCAGGGTGGTCAGCGTGGCCAGGTGCCGTTCCCGGCAGAACGCCACGACCCGCTCGTCGTGGGGCGCCAACCGATGGTCGCCGGGCATGTCCGTCCCCTGTCTCGTGGCGCGGCGCCGATCATGGCACGCGACGGTGCGCCCGGTCGGCGCCGGACGGCGCGTCGGGTGCCCCGGGCAGCGGCGCGCTCGCGGCGCGGCGCTGCCGGACCAGCCTGCCCAGGTAGAGCAGCGCGCCGGTCAACACCGCCATGTCGTCCAGGTAGATGGGGTCGGGAAGCAGGTCGATCGGCAGGACGGTGTAGAGCAGCGCCCCGTAGAAGGCGAGCTTGCCGTTCAGCCCGAGCGTGCCGAGCAGGCGCCGGGTGCGGATCACGCGGACGGCCAGCACCACCGCGCCGACCAGCGTGACGACAGCCACGACGCCGACGACGATCCACGCCTCCCTGGACATGCCGTCACGCTAGCCCAGCGGGACCGGTTCCGCCCGGCCATGCCGGTCAGTACGCGGGAACCGCCGCCCGGCCCCGGGCCACCGACGGCACCTCGCGGCCGGTCAGCACCGGGAACTCCCGGGTCTGCTCAGCCACCCCGGCCCCCTCGACCAGCGGCAGCAGCGACTCCGACTCCTCGGGACGGCGGTTGACCGCGGCGAACGCCTCGTCCCGCAGGCTGCGCGCCGCCTCGGCGGCGTTCTCGGCCGCCCGCCACGCCGACTGCTCCCGCTCCCGGGCCGCCCGCTGCCGGGCGAGCAGGTTGTCGCGTACCGCCCGGCGCAGCACCAGTTCCTGCTCGACCGGGTGCAGCCGGGGGTCCCACCCGTCGCGGTGCGCGAAGACGTCGCTGAGCTGTTCGACCGACAACTCCTTGCGCCAGTACGCGTCGAGGGCGGCCCGGTGCAGGAAGCGCTCGCGTTCGGCGTACTCGGCGGGCGTCCGGACGGTACGCGGAAGGGGCATCGCCTCGGTGACCGCCAGCCGGCGCACGTCCGCCTCGGCGGCCTCGTACGCCTGCCAGGCCGCCTCGACCTCCTCCTGCGCGGTCAGCCACTCGGCCCGCAGGCGGGCGGCGGTGGTGGCGGCCCGTTCGGCGGCGACCGAGACCTCCCCCGCGTACCGGGAACGTTCGCGCTCCTCCTCGACCCGTTCCAACTCGCTCGGCATCGCGGCGCGCCGGATGCGGGAGCCGGCGTCGAAGCGGAGCCGGCCGGGACGCAGCACCAGGCCGGCCACGGTGACGGCGACGACCCCGAGCAGGCTCAGCCAGATCACGGCGGCCCGGGGCACGTCGAGCAGGACGGAGGAGAACACGTTTTCCATGGTCAGCACCTCGCGGTCGATCGAGGGAATCGACAGGGTCTGTGCCCGGCGTGCGGGCGGGTGGGCATCGTGGGCGCGCGTGCGGGCGTACCGCGGCGGTGGCCGCTCCGGCGACGGACCGACGGGTGGCCGCCGGTGACGTGGCGGCCGGGGCCGGGCGGACGGACGCGCGTGGCGGCGGTCCGTCGCCGTCCGTCGCCCCGGATGCGGAGCCGGTGGCCGACGGTTCAGGCGGCGGGCGGACCGCGCCGGGCGGGGACGCCCCTGCCGGGCTCGCGGGCGGGGCCGTCCGGGCGGGCGACCGCCACGGCGGCGGCGTCGGCCAAAGTGTCGTCGTGCCGGACCGCCGGCGGGGCGGCGAAGCCGTCGGCCTGTTCGGCCACCGGCTCGCGGCGCGACAGCGGTGGGGTGAGCGGGGCGCTCGCGCCGGCCGGGACGGCGGCCGGAACGGGGGCGGTGACGGCGGCGAACGGTGCCGGGGCCGATGCGGCGGTCGCGCCGCCGAGGCCCACGGCGAGCACCAGCGCGGCGACCGCCAGCCGGGTCAGCTCACGCAGGGAGCGCAGCGTCACCGACCAGAACGGGTCGACGGACGCTACGGAGGGCACCCGTCCAACCTATCGCCCGGGCCGGGCTCGTGCAGCGCGCCGACGGCCCGGGATCGGGTGACCGCCGCCACGATGTCCGAAAAGGATCGTCGGGCGGGTGCGACTGCGCCCGCTGGGACCGACGCCGCACGTGCGACGGCCCACCCGGTGGTACGCCCGCCGGGTGGGCCATCGTCGTGCTGGTGCGCGTCAGCTGTCGGTGCCGAGCACGGGCGGAGCGGCGGCTGCGCCGTCGCCCCAGACCATGTCGTCCTCCGTCAGCCAGGTCAGCCGGCCGTCGGCGTCGTCGTCGTGCGTGCCCCGGGCGCCGCCCAGGACGCCGGGGCGACCGGCCCCGCCGCGTCCCGTCCCACTGGCCGCCCGGTCGCCGCCCTGTCGTGCGCCGTTGTCGAAGCGCCGGCCCATCCCGGTCGCGGACCGGTTGTCCGCCACCGGAGTGCCGCCGGCGGACCGGACCGCCGAGGCCGGTGCGTTGCCGCTCGCGGCGAGGGCTCCGGTGCCGAGCACGCCGCCCGCCGGGCCGAACTGGAGGCCCGGCCCGCCGGCCGAGGCCGTCGAGGTGCCGCCCAGCCCGACGGGACCCGTCGTGGGGGGCGTGCCGGTCAGCACCGTGGCGCCGGCGAGGGAGGTGCCGGCCGGGACGCCGCCGGGAACGCCGTCGGTCACGCCGCCGCCCGGCTGCCCGCCGCCGACGGCGCCCGGGACGAGCGTCCCGGTCGCGCCGCCGCCCGGTCCGGAGCTCGGCCGGTCGGGGGCCGCGACGGTGGCGCCGCCGGGCTGCCCGGCGAGGCCGGAGGTTTTCGGCGCGGCCGTCGGCGTGCTGGCGCCCGGGCCGCTGCGCGGGGGCGTCGAATCGCGGCTGGTCGTGCCAGGGATGTCCGGATGCGGCGGGGGCGGCGGGACGAGCCGGCCGTACGCCGAGAGGTCGTAGCCGGCGGCCAGCTCGGCCACCACGTTGACCATGCGCTGGTGGGCCTTCTCCTGCTCGGCCTTGTCCTGCTGGTGCCCCAGCAGCCCGCCGACCACGATGCCCGGCACGCCGAACACGGCGCCCTTGGCCGCGCCGGAGAGCGCCTGGTCGTGGTCGTCGGTCTCGGCCGGACTCTCCGCCTGCTCGCGGGCGGTGCGCAGCTCGCCGGACATCAGGGTCAGGCCCCGGCTCACGTCCGCCATGCCCTCGCCGAGCTTGTCGGCGTAGTCGGTGACGAGCGTCAACCGCCGCTGGAACTCCTGCGAGGCCGAGCCCGTCCAGGTGTTGGCGAGCTTGTCGAGGTCGCCGCTGAGCTCGCGGGACAGCCCGTCGAGCATGCCCTTGAGCGCCGTCCACTGCGCGGCGACGCCGTCGATCTGGCCCGGCTGGCCGGCCATCACGGCGTCGTAGAGCTGCTGGTGGCTGACGTGCTGGTAGCGCTGGGTGTATTCAGACACGCGGATCCTCCTTCCGCTTCAACGCGTCGTCCACCCCGTTCAGCGCGGCGGCGATGTCGGCGGAGTTGGCCGCGTTGCGCTCCTCGGCGGTGCGGTAGTTGGCCAGGATCGTCGCGGTGGCGCTCTGCGCGGCCTTCACCGCCGCACGCAGCCGGTCGACCTGGTCCACGTAGGACTGGTGGATCTCGGAGTAGCGGCGGGAGTTCTCGGTGGCGTCGGCGAACGAGCCCAGCGCCGGGGGCCGGCACTGCATCTCGGTGCTCAGCTTCCGCAACGCCTTCTCCGCCTCGGTCAGCCGGTTGGCCAACTTCTGGTGGAAGTCTTCCAGGGACAGCAGGTCGACTGTCGTGCGCCCGGTCATGGCAGCATCCCCGTACGTCATCGTCGCTAACCGTTGGCAGGGCTCAGGTTAGTCGACGGGTGCGACGCGGGCGACCCGCCACCGGCGTCGATCCGTCACGCGCGGGTCCGGCTCCGCTCGCGAGCGGGCCGACCTCAGCCGTCCGCTCCCGGGCTGGCGGACGAGCCGTCCGGCGAGGCCGGCGCGTCCGACGCCGGTTGCCCGGAGGGCGTCACCGGCGTACCGGACCGCTCCGGCGCGGGGCTGCCCGTCGGCTTCGCCGCGCCGGCCGACGGCTTCGCCGGGGCCGACGGCGCGGGGCCGGGCGCGAAGTGGGCGAGCGCGTCGTCCCGCGAGAGCGTCGGCCCCGTGGGCACGAGGGCCAGCAGCGACGCCGGTACGGCCAGCGGGGTGACCCCCTCGTAGCCGAGCGCCGACATGGCGCCGACGCCGAGCGGGTAGCGGACGCCCTGGGCGCTGATCAGGTGGACGGTGGCGCCGGGGGCGGCCGTGCCGCTCTCGCCGGACCCGGGCGTGGCCTGCACGAGCACGCCCTTGCCCCCGGGCAGCAGCACGCCCTCGGCGGTACGCACGCCGTCGCGCGCGCTCTGTCGCACGGGCACCCCGCCGGGCGCGGCCAGCTCCGCCGGCACCCGGTCGAAGACCTCCAGCGTGGTGGTGGGCGGCCCGCCGTCGGTGCCCGCCCGGTAGGTCGCGCAGACCGCCGTCCGGCCCGCGGTGACCGGGTGCAGCGCGGGCAGGGCCTGCGGCATCCCGGCCTCCTCCGCCCGCTCGTCGGTCAGCAGCTTGCCGGCCTGCGCCGGGGTGATGTCGGTGACCTGGCCGCCGTCGCGCAGCAGCAGCAGCGCGCTGATCTCGCCGATCGCGGAGAGACCCTCCCGGGTGAGCACGTAGTGCTGGCCCGCCGCCCGGAAGACCTGACCGACCTTGGCCGGGCGCTCGGTCAGCGTGCTGGCCTCGTCCTCGCCGGCGATGGTCGGCTGCCGCATGACCGGCCCGGCCGGCACGGCGTTGAGCAGTTGCTGCCCCACGGGCAGGCGGGGCGCGTTGGCCATCCGCAGCGCGGCGAGCGCGGAGTCGCCGCCCGTCACCTGCAACCGCCGGTCGCCGGTGAGCAGGTGCCGCTGGCCGTCGGCCTCCACCAGCACGGCCCGGTCGCCGAGCGGCGCACCACCGGGCAGCGGACGGTCGATCACCACCCGGGTGCCGGAGCGGCGGGGATCGGCCGGGTCCGGGACGTCGCAGACGGACCAGGGCAGGCCCGTCAGGGACTTGCGGTCCGGGAGCGCGTCGGGGGCGCCGACGATGCCGACCGTACGGCCCCGGGGCCGGTCCCGGATCGACGCCTGGGACATCGTGCGGACCTGCGGGGCCGGCTCGTTGATGATCAGTCGGGCGGAGGCGTAGTTGAGGGTGGGGTGCAGCTGCCCGTCGACGAAGACGTACGTCGCCCCGGTCTCCCGCTCGATCACCAGGGTGTTCGGCTCCAGCGGCGCCGTGTTGCCGGTGAACTGCCCGTACGCGCCGACGCCACCGAGCACCACGGCCGCGGCGATGACGCTGCCGAAGACCGCCATGCCGAGCCGCCGCATCGGCAGGTTGCTGGTCTCGGGGTCGCCCGACAGCAGCGCCGAGACGATCCGGCGGGTGACGAAGCGGTACGCCTGCACCTGGTCGCGGCGGGTCCGCATGACTTACCTCCGGCGGGGGTGGGTCCGCGACGAGCAGGTCCGAGTCGGTGTCGCGGGCTTCCCTACGATAAGGGGCCGTCGACGGGTCACCGGGACCAGCGCCCGACCCGATCCGGCGGACGCTCCGCCGTCCAGAAAGGGACTGTCAGCGATGACGCAGGTTCAGGCGCCACCCGGTCGTCCGGCACCGCAGCCGTCCGGCGTCGCCCAGCGGCCGGTCGTCCCGGCCGACCGGCGCGGCCGTGGTCGGATCGGGCCCGTGGCCGTGGGGCAGCTCGTGGTGCTGGAACTCTGCGCCCTGGCCGTCTGGGCGGCGCTGGGCGGGCCGGGCTGGTTGGCCCCCACCGTCGGGGTGCTGTCGCTGGCGGTGGTGGGCGCGGTCTTCGCCCGCCGGGGTGGCCGCTGGTGGTACGAGGACCTGCTGCTGCGCCGGCGGCTGCGGCGGCGTCGGGAGGCGGCCAGGAGCGCCGTCGCGGCGGGCGGCGGAGCCGACCCCAGGCTGGCCCCTCTGGCCCCGGAGCTGACTGTGACCGAGCTCACGGACCGCGGCACCCGCCTCGGCATCGGGCAGGACGCGCAGGGCTGGTTCGCGGCGGTGGCGTTGCAGGGCCACGCCGGGGTGCCCGCCGGATCGGTCGACGCGTCGGTGCTGGACCGGGCGCTGCGCGTGCTCGCCGACTTCACCGGCCCGGTCACCCGCGCCCAGGTCGTCTCGCACACCCTCGTCTGGTACCCGGCGCCGGGGGCGCCACCCGCGGCCCACCGGACGGTCTGGCTGGCGCTGCGGCTCTCCGTACGCGACGCCCGCGTCGAGACCGTCAGCCGGGGCGGCGGCATGCCCGGCGTGCACCGCACGCTCTCCGCCGGCATCGGCCGGCTGGGCAAGGCGTTGACCGCCGCCGGGCTCGACCACCGCCCCCTCAGCCGCGACGAGCTGCGCGCGGCGGTCGTCTCGGCGGCCGGGCTGGACCTGGCGCCGACGCCGCCGGCGGAGACCTGGACGGGGCTGCGCGGCGGCGGCTGGACCCAGCGTTGCCTGGTCCTGCGGCCCCGGGCCGACGCGCCGTTCGGCCCGCTGGTGGACGCGGTGACGGCGACGTCCGCCCCCTCGCACACCCTGGCCGTCGTGGTGCAGCCGGGCGGGCGCGTCGCCCCGCCGATGCTCCGGGTGGCGGCGCTCGACGACCACGTGGAGGCGCTGGTCAAGGCGGTACGGGAGGTGGCCCGCCGGTCCGGCGCCCCGGCCCGCCCCGTGGACGGCCAGCACGGTCCCGGCGTCTACGCCACCGCCCCGGCCGCCACCACGATCACGACCCTGCACCCGACCGACTGAGGACCGGGGACGCCGAGCGCGGGTCAGGGCCGCAGGTTGACGATCCAGCCGTAGAGGCCGACGACCCAGAAGGCCAGCGGGACCAGCGCGATGATCAGCATGATCTCCACGATGTCGAGCAGCCGGCCCCACACCGGGGAGATCCGCTTGCCGGCCACGGTGAGCCCGTAGATCAGGCTCACCACGGCCGCGAGCACCAGGCCGCCGAGGATCAGGCCGAGGCGTACCGCCGTCGAACCGTTGCCGAACGTGGCGGCGGCGGTCAGGCCGAGCCCGGCCGTGCCGGCGAACAGCACCGGGGTGCGCTGGGCGCGGCCCAGGAACGGCCGGGCCCGCAGCAGCGACAGCAGGGCCAGCACGAGGCAGAGCAGCACCGCCGGCAGGCTGCCGTGCAGCGCGAGCACGACCTGGGCGCCCAGCACCAGCAGCGACACCGTCCAGAGCAGCCCCGTCAGGAACCCGTCGGCCCGCTCGCTGAGCTGGAGGACCTGGCGGCCGTCCACCGACTCGGTGTCGCTCTTCAGGTCGTCGGGGCCGGTCGGGATGGACGGCACCGGCAGCCGGGCCAGCCGGTACGCCGCCATCGGCAGCGCCGGCACCGCGCCGAACGCGACCGCGGCGACGACGGCCGCCGCCGCCGGCGCGTCGGTGTCGAAGGCCAGGCTGACCACCGCGCCGAGGCCGGTGCCCGCGCCGACCGCGACCGCGCCGAAGAAGAGCGGAAGCCGGTCGCCGACGGCCAGCGCGGCCACCGCCGCGCAGAGCACCACCGCCGTGGCGCCGAGGAGCACGTGCGGGGCGCCCAGCCCGGTCAGCGGGCGGTCGCCGGCGAGCAGCAGCAGGCCGCCGACGCCCGCGTACGCCAGGCCGACGACCCCCAGCACCGACCCGGTCGCGCTGTCGGCGGCGGCCCGGGACAGCACGGCCGCGGAGACCACCAGGGCGACCGCGACGACCAGCGCGGCCAGCGCGCCCGGCAGGTGCGGCGGCCCGGTGAACAGCGCCGCCAGCGCGCCGGCGCCGAGCGCCGCGGCGGCGAAGAGCACCGCGAAGGAACGGGTGGTGCCGACCTGCCAGGCACCCGGGCGCTGGTTGGTGGCGGTGGCCACGGCGTCGACCACGTCGTCGAAGACGATTTCCGGCGCGGTGGCCGACCGGGGGTTGAAGTAGAGCACCTCGCCGTCGCGGACGCCGAGCTGCGTGGCGGTCCGGCCGCCGTCCAGCGGCTGGCCGCCCAGCCGGGCCAGGCTCCAGCCGCCGTGGCGCACCCCCTCGTCGGCCAGGTCCTCACCCGCGTAACGGAGCAGGGTCGGCAGCAGGTCGGCGAGCGGTACGTCCGACGGCAGCGCGAGGTCCATCCGGGTGCGGGGCGCCACGATGGTGATCCGGCTCAGGCCGCCGGTCGCCGTCTTCGTCGCCACAGTGGCCTCCTCGCGCTCTCTACGATCACCCCTGGCCGGCGGCGCCGACGCACGGGTTCCTGACGCCCACGGGAGATTACCTACGATGGCGGGCACGTACGATGCCCACCCGACGACTCCGGTCGCTCGCCGAACTTCATCAGGGCCGCTTCTGGGGAGGAGACAGCCGTGAGCACGGTGGTGTTCCGCCGGCTCCCGCGTCAGCCGGGGCCTGCGCTGCCGCGAGGCGAGGTGCTGCTGGAGTCGCCTCCGGAGCTGCCCGAGCCCACCCCGCGCGGGATGGGGCAGCTGCTGATGATCCTGCCGATGGTCTGCGGCGTGGGCGCCATGGCGTTCCTCTACGCCGGCCGGGGCGGCGGCACGATGACGTACATCGCCGGCGGCCTCTTCGGCGTCTCGATGCTGGGCATGGCGATCGGGTCGCTGAGCAACGGCAACAACGACAAGGCCGAGCTCAACGCCGACCGGCGCGACTACATGCGCTACCTGGCCCAGATGCGCAAGCGCACCCGGCGCGCCGCCGAGCAGCAGCGGGCGGCGATGGCCTGGCGGCACCCGGAGCCCGACGCGCTCTGGTCGATCGCCGCCTCCCGGCGGCTGTGGGAGCGGCGGATCACCGAGGACGACTTCGGCGAGACCCGGATCGCCACCGGCCCGCAGCGTCTGGCCGTGGAGATCGTCCCGCCGGAGACCAAGCCGGTCGAGGACCTGGAGCCGATGAGCGCCATCGCGCTGCGGCGCTTCGTCCGCGCCCATTCGAGCGTGCCGGACCTGCCGACCGCGCTCTCCGTGCGGGCGTTCAGCCGGGTGGTGCTGCGCGGCGACCGGGAGCCGGTGCTCGACCTGACGCGGGCCGCGCTCGGCCAGCTCGCCACCTTCCACGCCCCGGACGACATGGTCGTCGCGATCGTCGCCGCGCCCGACCGGCAGCCGTCCTGGGACTGGGTGAAGTGGCTGCCGCACAACCACCACAGCGCTCGGACCGACGCGGCGGGCGCCCGCCGGATGGTCTTCGCGAGCCTCGCCGAGGCCGAGGAGGCGCTCGCCGGCGAGCTGGCCGGCCGGCCCCGGTTCGCGCCGGAGGCGAAGCCGCTGACCAGCGCGGCGCACCTCGTGGTGGTCGTCGACGGCGGCGAGGTGTCGGCGGCCTGCCAGCTCATGGGGCCGGGGCTGCTCGGCGCGACCGTGATCGACCTCTCCGGCACCGTGCCCCGGGACGCCGGGCGCTGGCTGCTCTGCCTCGACGTGGGCGACGGCAGCTCCCTCGAACTGGTCCGCGGCACCTCCTCGTCGCGGCTCGGCCGGCCGGACCGGCTCACCGAGTCCGCCGCCGAGGGGCTGGCCCGGCAGATAGCCCCGTACCGGCTCTCTCAGCAGCAGACCACGTCGGAGGAGCCGCTGGCGAAGAGCATGGAGCTGCCGGACCTGCTCGGCGTCGGCGACGCCGCCGCGGTCGACGTGCAGCAGACCTGGCGCCCGCGCAGCCACCGCGACCGGCTGCGCATCCCGCTCGGCGTCGGGCCGGACGGCAACGTGGTCGAGCTGGACTTCAAGGAGTCCGCGCACGAGGGCATGGGCCCGCACGGCCTGATCATCGGCGCGACCGGCTCCGGCAAGAGCGAGCTGCTGCGCACGATCGTCGGCGCGCTGGCGGTGACGCACTCCTCCGAGGAGCTCAACTTCGTCCTTGTCGACTTCAAGGGCGGCGCCACCTTCGCCTCGCTGGACGCGCTGCCGCACACCAGCGCCGTGATCACCAACCTGGCCGACGAGCTGCCGCTGGTCGACCGCATGAAGGACGCGCTGGCCGGCGAGATGACCCGCCGCCAGGAGGTGCTGCGGGCCGCCGGCAACTACGTCTCCCGCTACGACTACGAGAAGGCCCGGGCGGCCGGCGAGCCGCTGGACCCGATGCCCAGCCTGCTCATCATCTGCGACGAGTTCAGCGAGCTGCTCGCCGCGAAGCCCGACTTCATCGACCTCTTCGTGATGATCGGCCGGCTGGGCCGGTCGCTCGGCGTGCACCTGCTGCTGGCCAGCCAGCGGCTGGAGGAGGGCAAGCTGCGCGGCCTCGACACCCACCTGTCGTACCGGATCGGTCTGCGTACCTTCTCGGCGGTGGAGAGCCGGATCGTGCTCGGCGTGCCCGACGCGTACGAGCTGCCCAACGCCCCCGGCCACGGCTACCTGAAGACCGACACCAGCACCATGCTGCGGTTCCGGGCCGCGTACGTGTCCGGGCCGTACCGGGCCCCGGGGCAGGCCGCCGCGTCGTCGCGGGCGCTGGTGCAGCGCCGGATCGTCCGGTACGGGGTGGACTTCGTACCGGTGCAGAACCCGACCCTGCCGGTGCCGGACGCGCCCGAGCCGGAGCAGCCCGCCGACGGCAAGGCCGTGGCGATGCTGGACGTGCTGATCGACCGGCTGAAGGGGCGGGGCCGCCCGGCGCACCAGGTCTGGCTGCCGCCGCTGGCGGAGCCGCCGGGCCTGGGCGAGCTGCTGCCGCCGCTGAGCGTCGACCCGAGGTACGGCCTCTGCACCGCCTCGTGGCGTGGTCGCGGGCGGCTGGCCGCTCCGGTCGGCATCGTGGACCGGCCGTACGAGCAGCGCCGTGACCCGATGCTCGTGGACCTGGCCGGCGCGGGCGGCAACGTGGTGATCGTCGGCGCCTCGCTCAGCGGCAAGAGCACGATGCTGCGCTCCATGCTCGCCTCGCTCGCGCTCACCCACACGCCGCGCGAGGTGCAGTTCTTCTGCCTGGACTTCGGTGGCGGCGCGCTGCGCAGCCTGGACGGGCTGCCGCACACGGCCGGCGTGGCCGGGCGGCGGGACACCGAGGCGGTACGCCGTACGGTGGCCGAGGTGGTGGCCGTGCTGGACGAGCGGGAGAACCGGTTCGCC
Source organism: Micromonospora sp. NPDC049060 (assembly GCF_040649055.1). Classification (NCBI taxonomy): domain Bacteria; kingdom Bacillati; phylum Actinomycetota; class Actinomycetes; order Micromonosporales; family Micromonosporaceae; genus Micromonospora; species Micromonospora sp. NPDC049060. Next base: position 7,527 of record NZ_JBEZEV010000096.1, on the reverse strand, counting down.
CAGCACGGCATCGACTCGGTGGCGAGCTACCGCCGGCGCCGGGCGGCCGGGGAGTTCGCCGACGACCCGTTCGGCGACGTCTTCCTCGTCGTCGACGGCTGGAACACCCTGCGCCAGGAGTACGAGGAGCTGGAGCAGACGATCACCACCCTGGCCAACCGTGGCCTGGGCTTCGGCGTGCACGTGGTGCTGACCGCCGTGCGGTGGGCGGAGATCCGGATCAACATGCGGGACCTGCTCGGCACGAAGCTGGAGCTGCGTCTCGGTGACGCCAACGAGTCGGAGATCGACCGGCGGGCGGCGGCGAACGTGCCGACCGGCTCGCCCGGCCGCGGCCTGACCCGCGACAAGCTGCACTTCCTGACCGCCATCTCCCGGATCGACGGCCGGCGCGACATCGACGACCTGACCGAGGCGTCCATCGCCCTGTCCCGGCACGTGGCGGAGGCCTGGAAGGGCCAGCCGGCGCCGAAGGTACGGCTGCTGCCGCGCAGGCTGCCCCTCAGCGAGCTGGCCCGGGTCGTGGACCGCTCGGCGCCGGGCCTGCCGATCGGCGTCAACGAGTCGGCGCTGGCCCCGGTCTACCTGGACCTCGCGAACGAGCCGCACCTGACGGTCTTCGGCGACGCCGAGTGCGGCAAGACCAACCTGCTGCGGCTGATCGCGCGGGGCATCACGGAGCGGTACACGCCGGCGCAGGCCCGGCTGGTCATCGCCGACTACCGGCGCGGGCTGCTCGGTGCGGTCGAGGGGGACCACCTGCTCGACTACGCGCCGTCGAACCAGGTGTTCGCGCAGGGGCTCGCCTCGATCCGCAGCGCGCTGTCCAACCGACTGCCCGGCCCGGACGTCACCACCGCGCAGCTGCGCGACCGCAGCTGGTGGAAGGGGCCGGACCTCTACATCCTGGTCGACGACTACGACCTGGTCGCCTCGGGTGGGAGCAACCCGCTCAGCGCCCTGCACGAGCTGCTGCCCCAGGCCCGCGACATCGGCCTGCACCTGATCGTCACCCGGCGCGCGGGTGGCGTGGCCCGGGCGCTCTACGAGCCGGTCCTGCAACGCCTGCGCGAGCTGGACCAGCCCGGCCTGCTGATGTCCGGCAACCGGGAGGAGGGCGCGGTCTTCGGCACGCTGCGGCCGAGCCCGCAGCCGCCCGGCCGGGGCACCCTGGTGCGCCGCCGCGACGGCCAGCAGCTCATCCAGACGGCCTGGTCGGAGCCGGCCTGAGGCGCCCACCGACGCGGCGGTCGGCGGGACCGCCCGGGTGTGACGGCATCCGGTAACCTGCGGCACGAGCGTCGCAGCCGACGAGAGGACCGTTTTGAGCACATCGTGGACGCCCGGCGGCATGGGCGGAGCCGGTCTGGAGGGCATCCTGCGCCAGGCGCAGGAGCAGCAGCGCCGGCTCGCGGACTTCCAGCGGCAGCGCGCCGAACTGCGGGTCGTCGGGGAGAGCCCGGACGGCCTGGTCCAGGTCACCGTCGACGGCGACATGAAGGTCGGCGACATCCAGATCGACGCCCGGGCGATGCGGCTGGACAGCTTCAGCCTGGCCGAGTCGCTCCAGGCCGCCATCGACGCCGCCTACGACGCGCACGCCGAGCGGCAGCGCGAGCTGCTGGAGGAGATGCTCGGCGGTGCCGACCTGGTCCGGCGGGCCGAGGCGGGCAAGGTCACCCCCGAGGAGTGGTTCCAGCAGTTCGGGGTGGATCTCAACGACCCGCTGCGCCGGCTGCGCGGCTGACGAGAGGAGAGGGTCCCGTGGCCAACGTCGTCGACGTCGACGCCATCCGCAAGGCCGGGCAGAAGCTCGCGGCCGCCGACGGCCCGATGGCCTACCTGCGCAACGCGCAGCGGGCGCTGGAGGGCGTCAAGCTGTCGGCCATGTCCATGACGCTGCTCGGCCTGTCCGCCGTCAGCGCGCACAACGACGCCGTCGACGGTCACCTCGACAACCTGCGCACCGGCGTCGAGCACCTGGAGAGGGCCGCCGCCAACCTCGAACAGAGCGCGCTCAACTGGGAGAAGTCGGACCAGCCCTGGGTGGTCAAGTGACCTCGCGGGTGCGGGACGCAGGGAGGGCTCGATGCCGGAGATCCTGATCGCGAATTCCTCGGGCTCGGTGGTGGGGACGCACAGCGTCGCCGCGCAGACCGCGCCGGTCCGCTCGCTGGCCGGGGCGGCCCGGGCCAACTGGGTGTGGCTGGTCGGCGCCGCCTTCCTGACCGCCGCCATCATCCACCTCGAGACGTTCGACAACGACGAGGTCAACCAGTCCATCAAGGAGTGGGGCGACGCGGCCCGCTTCCTGGGCGGCGACCAGTTCGGCGCGGCGCTGGAGAGCGTGATCCCGTCCAGCGAGGAGTGGGACTTCGACGACCGGGACGCGTTCGACGCCTTCGTGCAGAAGCTGAACGCCGAGATCGGGGCGCTCGCGGAGGCGCTCAACGCCAACAAGGACGCGCTTACCGCCGTCCGCGACCACTTCAACGCCTCGATCGACGCCCTGGTCGGCGCGCTGGTGCCGATCCTCATCGCGGTCATCGCGGCCGTGGCCCTCCAGGCGTTCCCCGCGACCGCGCCGCTGGCGCAGGCGATCGGGGTGGCCGGCCTCACCGCCACCGCGGCGATCCTCGGGCTCATCTTCACGGACATCGGCGCGCTGTTCTCCACGGTGGCGTCGGCGTTCCGCGGTAACAGTCAGTACAACTTCGTCTCGGACTCCCGTCCGGGCTGGGCGACCGGCGACGCCGACCCCGACATCCAGGACATCCAGATCGACTGGGTGCAGGACCCGGGCTTCTACCGGGCCTGAGCGACCGGGCCGAGAGGTGGGGGCCACCGTGTGGCAGAGCATGTTGTTCGGGTACGCGCTGGTGACCATCCCGGTCTTCATCGTCCTGGGGCTGGTCGCGCAGCTCACCCGGTCGCGCCTGGCCCGCAGGGCGATGGAACTCGTCCTGCTCAGCGGGGTGGCGGCATTCGCGGTGGCCCTCGGCACCCTCGCCGACGACGCGGTGCAGTGGGTGCTCGTGTCGATGCTCGCCCTGATCTTCGTGGTCGGGGTGGTGCTGCACGTGCGCTCGTACTCGCGCTCCGCATAGGTGCGAGGGGCCGCTCCGCCGGCGGTCGGGCGACCGCTCGGGGCAGGGCTGCGGGGCATGGACACCGTCCGCTACGGTCTTGACTGAGTGTCCGTCGGTGGGGTGATTGCCTTGCGGCGGGGGAGGACGCGGCGACTGCGCCGCCACAAGAAGACGGAAGGGTGTGAAGCATGGCGTTCGAGGTCGAAGCAGCGACTCTGCATACCGCCGCGGGTGACGTGCGCTCCACGCGCAGCGATGTCGACGGCGAGCTGAAGAAGCTGTGGAACGTGGTCGACGACCTGGCCATCGCCTGGAAGGGGCAGGCGTCCACCGGCTTCCAGTCGCTCATGCAGCGCTGGAACGAGGACACGGGCAAGCTGCTGACGGCGATGGACAACATCGCCGACCTGCTCGACAAGTCGGGTACGACGCACCAGGTCAACGACGAAGAGCAGCAGCAGATGCTGGACAAGTTCCACTCTGCACTCAACCCGTGATCCGCCGAGCCGAGCAGAGGAGGAACTCATGAGCATCAAGGTCGACTACGCGGTCCTCGAGAGCAGCAACCAGCAGATGATGGCCATCTCGAAGACCATCGACGAGAAGCTGGACACGCTGCGTTCGATGCTGTCGAAGCTCCAGTGGGACGGCGAGGACCGTGCCGCCTACGAGCAGCACCAGGCGCAGTGGGACGCCGCCGTCCGGGACATCAACAAGATCCTGAACGACATCGGTGGCGCCGTGGGCATCGCCCGCGAGAACTACGTCAGCACCGAGATGAGCAACGCCAAGGCGTGGAACTGACACAGTCGCCGACGCGGCTCCGGTCCGGTTCGACCGGGCCGGAGCCGCGTCGCGTTGTGTGCCGATAGGTCCTGGGAGAATCATGCGTGCGGGCAAGCCTTCGCGGTCCAAGCTCCGGCTGGCCGTCGCGGCGCTGACGGTGGTCGTCGGCGCCGGTTCCGGTCCACTGGCCGCGCCGGCCCCGGCCCGCGCCGACACGGTGCGCGGCCTCCAGTGGTACCTCGACACCCTGAAGATCCCGCAGGCCCACAAGCTCACCAAGGGCAGGGGCGTGACCGTCGCGGTCATCGACACCGGGGTCAACCCCAACCTGCCGGACCTGCGCGGTCAGGTCCTGCCGGGCAAGGGCATCGGTTCCGGGACGGCGGCCGACGGTCGCCGCGACGACGACGCCAGGAAGGCCCACGGTTCGGCGATGGCCGGGATCATCGCGTCCCGGGGCGGTGGCGCTATGCGGCACCTGGGCATCGCCCCGGAGGCGAAGATCCTGCCCGTTGCGATGGGTGACTCCTTCGATTCGGCAGACCTGTCGAAGGGCATCCGCTGGGCGGCCGACGCCGGCGCCGACGTGATCAACATGTCCGTCGGGACGGGCACGGCGGCGACCCCCGACGAGATCGCCGCCGTCCGCTACGCCCTCGACAAGGACGTCGTGCTGATCGCCTCGGCCGGCAACCGGCTGCAGAACGACCGCGTCGTCACCAGCCCCGCGAACATCCCCGGCGTCATCGCGGTGACCGGGCTGGCGAAGAACGGCGAGTTCTTCGCGCAGAGCGCCACCGGTCGGGAGGCCGTGCTCGCCGCGCCGATGCAGGAGATCATTTCTCCCCGGTCCGCGTCCGTGTCGTCAAACGGTTACGGCATCGGCAGCGGCACGAGCGACGCCGCCGCCATCACCTCCGGGGTGGCGGCGCTGGTCCGCGCCAAGTACCCGGACCTCGACGCGGCCAACGTGGTGAACCGGCTGATCCGCACCGCCCGCGACCTGGGCCCGGCCGGCCGCGACAGCCAGCACGGCTTCGGCGCGGTCGACCCGATCGCCGCGCTGACGCGATCGGTGCCGGCGGTCGACGCGCACCCGCTGCTCGCCGGCGCCCCGGACGGCGCCGCCCCGTCCGCGGGCGCGGCCACGCCGCAGAAGGACGACGGGCCGGCGGTGTCGATAAGCATGAAGAAGGACACGGGCGCGCTGGTGCAGGGGGCGCTCTGCCTGCTCGTGCCCGTCGCGTTGCTGATCCTCGTGATCGTGCTGGTGCGCCGGTCCCGCCGGAAGGCGGCCGTCGCCCGGCCCGGCCCGCCGGGTTACCCGCCGCCCGGCGGCCCGCCCGGCTATCCGCCGCCGGGCTATCCGCCGCCCGGCCCGCAGGCCGGTCCGCCCGGGTACCCGCCGCACCCCGGCCACCCGCCGTCCGGCGGCGCCCCGGAAGGGTCGCACGGCAACCCGCAGTTCGGCGCGCCCGGCTATCCGCCGCCCGGCGGGGCACCGGGCACGCCCGCACCGCCCCAGGCGGGACCCCCGCCCGGGTACGGCCCGACGCCCACCGGCGGAACCCACCCGTACGGTGCGCCGCCGGCACCACCTCCGCCGACCCCCGGCGGACACCAGCAGTAAGCCACATTGTCAGTCGGCGACGGGGAGGAACCGATGACGGACGACCGGACGAGCCCACAGGTGGACAGGACGGACCAGCCGGACGAGATCCGGGTGGACACCCCGTACATGCCCATCACCCCGCTGGCACCCACCGTGCACGTCAGCGGCATCACGATGGACAACGTCAACCGGGCGCAGACCCCCTCCGGCCTGGTGCCGGGGTCGGGCGAGAGCGGCGACAACACGGAGTGGGACGCGTCCAGTCTGGACAAGGCCATCGAGTGGTTGGAGTCGCACGCCTCGTTTCTCAACAAGCAGTCGTACACGATGGTCGAGATCCAGGACCGGATGGGCGGCGCGGCGGCGTCGGGCGGCATGAACGGCGTGGGGGGCGGGGCGACGAGCCCGCTCGGCGCCTTCGACCGGGCGGGCGACCTGGCCCGCAAGCACGGCAGCCTCTTCACCACCACGCAGCAGAGCGTCCGCAAGCTCGCCGAGGACCTCTACCAGGCCGCCAACGCGCTGCGCGAGGTCAAGGAGAACTACGAGACGGCGGAGAAGGCGAACGCCATGTCCGCCGCCGAGATGGAGCGCGCCTTCAGCCAAGCCGCCACCAACGGATCCAACGGCTGATCGGGAGGGTGACAGGATGCCGAGCTGGGAAGAGATGTGCCAGCAGATCGTCGTCGCGGGCAGGCCGGGCGACGTCACCAGTGCCGCCCTGGGCTGGGAGCAGCTGCTGAAGAACCTGAACTCCGTCAAGGAGAGCCTGGAGACGAACGTCGCCGATCTCGGTGAGGTGTGGAAGGGCCCGGCGTACGAGTCCTTCAAGACCCACATCAAGCAGATCGCCACGGACACGGGCCGGGTCGTCGACGACGCCGAGAAGCACAACGGCATCGTCCAGTCGCTGAAGACCGCCGCCGACAAGCTGAGCGCCGCGCAGGCCGAGTTCCCCATCCCCGCGAGCTGCGTGAACGACGTGCTGGAGGCGCGCAACGGCCGCATCGTGATCGACACGGGCCTCTTCGAGATGAAGGTCAAGCCCGACTTCCTGGGCCTGCTCGACCCGCTCACCTCGCTCGCCGACTGGCTCAACGACAAGTCCGACGAGGCGGCCAAGGTCTACAACCAGGTCAGCGGCGAATACGTGACCATCGACTCGGGCACGCCCGGCCAGACCACGCCGGGCACCACCCAGTCGCCGAACGTGGAGACCCCGAACCTGGGCGGTGGCCCGGGTGCCGGTCCGATGGGCGGTGCGCCCAGCATGGGCGGGATGCCCTCGACCGGCGGCATGCCGGGCGGTGGCATGCCGTCGCTCAGCGGGGCCGGCGTGCCCGAGACCGGGACCACCGGGATCGGCTCCACCGCGCACCCCGGCCTGACCACTGGCGGCTACGACCCGAGCGGTGGTTACGACCCCAGCGGTGGCTACGACCCGAGCACGGGCAGCCTCGCCGACGACTACGGCAGCGGCCTGGCCGGTGCCGGCGCCCCGACGGTCCCCGCGCTCGGCGGCGGTGGCGGTGGCGGCGGCCTGCCCGGCACCACCGGGCTCGGCGGCGGTGGCGGTGGCGGGCTGGGCGGCGGGGGCGTCATCCCGGGCGGCGGCTCGCTCGGCCGGCCGGTGAGCCCCAACATGGGCCCGATGATGGGCGGCGGCGCGGCCGGCGCCAATCGCGGCGGCGGCCGGGGCGCTGGTGGCAAGCTCGGCGCCGGCGGCAAGCTCGGTGCGGGTGGCATGGGCCCGATGATGGGCGGTGCGGCCGGTGGGGCCGGCCGTGGCGGCGGGCGCGCGGGTGCCGCCGGCGTGGGCGCCAAGGGCGTCGGTGCGGGCGCGCGGGGCGTCGGTGGCATGGCCGGCATGGGCGCCGGCTACGGCGAGGAGGAGACCCCTCGCAACACCTGGCTGGAGGAGGACGAGGACGTCTGGGGCGCGGACGGCGGCGGTACGCCGGGCATTCTGCGCTGACGGAGTCACGTCGCTGGGCGGGCCCCCCACCCCGGGGGGGGGGGGGGACGAGGTCGGGCGGGGTG
>NZ_JBEZEV010000095.1:0-24744 GCF_040649055.1 Micromonospora sp. NPDC049060 | reverse complement strand
GGCGTGGTGGGGGCGGCGAGGGCGGTGGTGACGGGGCCGGCGATGGCGCCGCCGGTGAAGGCGAGCCCGGCAGCGGTCAGGGCGGTCTTACGCAGGATGTCGGTACGCATGATGGCAGCACCTTTCGACCGGGGGTACGCGGACGCGCGGGGGAGCGGCGTGCCGCGAGGGGGGAAGTCAGAACGGATCACTCCGGCGGTGGGGGGCCTGCTCGGGCGTCCGGGACGTCTCAACGACCCGGGTCGGCCAGTCATTCCGCCGGCCGCTCGGGCCATCGTGGCGCGGGGGAGCGCCGGGGGAGCGCCGTGGGTATGCCATGTTCAACGACCCGCACCGGCCCACGATTCCGCCGCCGAGGTGGCGCCGGCCACGGGACGCACCGGACAGCGGCGACCTCCAGGCACGGACTCGGACACCGCGAAGCGGACAAAGCTCCCACGGCTCCGCACCCCGCCGCAGCCCGCCGCAGTCCGCCGCCGTCGGTCGTCGGGTGCAGCATGGGGCGGCGGGCGCGCTGTCGAGCTGATGTCGTAGACGACTCACGCTGCCCTGACGGCACGAACCGCGACTTCTTTCCGCGCCAATCCCACGCCTCTCCGGCCTGGGACGGACGGGCACCGCTGAATCGTCTACGACATCAGCTCGACAGCGCCCGAGGAGCGCATCCGTGCCGCCTGTCCGCGTGCCCGCCAGCAATGGGCACCACGGCAACCGGCGGTACGTGCCCTGCGTGACGCGTCAGGTGGAACCGCCCTGTCCCGAGATCGAGAGGCATCCGCGACGGCGATGGCGACGGCACCTGTGACCGTCACGGCACCTGTGACCGTCACGGCACCTGGTTCGGGGGTAACCCGACCGGGTGGACGTGGACCCGTGACCGCCACGGTGACCGCGACCGCGACCGCGACGGCAGCGGCGACCGCCACCGCCCCGTCCCTGCGCCGGGCACGGCGGGCCACACCCCGTCGGTGCCCACTCTCGCGTCCGTCCGCTGGGCTCCTACCGGAGATCTTGGTGAGAAACCGCCCCTCCAGGGGCCATCTCCTACCAAGATCTCCACCGGTGATCCGGTGATCCGGTGATCCGGTGATCCGGTGATCCGGTGATCCGGTGATCCGGTGATCCGGTGATCCGGTGGACCCGTGAACCCGGGTGACCCGGTAACCGGGGTGAGCCAGGTGATCCGGTGACGACCGCGATGGCGGCGGCGACCGCCACCGCGGCGGGGATGGGGGCGTTGGGCGTGGGGCGTCAGGCGGACGGGCCTGGCGCGGGGGCTTCCTCGGGGCCGGTCTGGGTGGGGATGGCCGTTTGCGGCGCGCTGTGAGTCGGGTGGCCGGTTTGAGTGGCGATGGCCGTTTGCGGCGCGCTGGGAGTCGGGTGGCCGGCCTGGGTGGGGATCGTCGCCTGCCGCCTTGTGGGAGCTGGCCGCTCAGCGGGCCAGGGGATCTCCGGCGAGCGGTGGAAGGCCATGCCGGCCGCGGTCCAGCGCGGGCCGTGGCCGGCCAGCCGGTCGCGGAACCCGGCCCAGTCGTGCGTCGCGCGGGGCGACCAGCCCAACTCGGCGATCGCGGGCAGGCGCGGGAAGAGCATGAACTCGACCTCGGCCCGCGAGGTGACCGACTCGGTCCACAGCGGCGCCTCCACGCCCAGCACCGCGTCGGCCGGCACGCCGGCGACGTGGGTGCCGGGATCCCAGTCGTACGCCCGCCGCACGTCGATCAGGCCGGCCCAGTCGTGCCCGATGGGGGTGTCCGGGGCGTACTTCATGTCGAGGTAGGCGTGGTTACCAGGGGAGAGGAGGAGTCGGGCGCCCCGGTGGACGGCGTCCGCCGTGACCGGGTCCTCGCCCTTGGTGCCCCACCACTGGAGCACCCGCCCCTCGGCGTGCGCGACGGGCGCGATCTGGTGCCAGCCCACCACCGTCCTGCCGGTTGCGGCGACGATGCGCTGGGTCCGCTCGACGAAGGCCGCGTACGCGTCGGGACGTACCTTGAACGCCTCGTCGCCCCCGATGTGCAGCCACGGCCCGGGGGTGAGCGCCGCGATCTCGCCGAGCACGTCGGCGACGAACTCGTACGTCCGCTCGTTTGTGGGGTCGACGTAGCTGAAGCCGACCTCGGTGCCGGTGTACGGCGGCGGCGCGGTGCCGTCCGGGGCCAGCTCGCCGTACGCGGTCAGCGCGGCGTTGGTGTGCCCCGGCAGGTCGATTTCCGGCACCACGGTGACGTGCCGCTCGGCGGCGTAGGCGACGATCCGCCGGTAGTCGTCGCGCGTGTAGTGCCCGCCCGGGCCGCCGCCCACCTCGACCGCCCCGCCGACCTCCGCGAGCCGGGGCCAGGAGTCGATCGCGATCCGCCAGCCCTGGTCGTCGGTGAGGTGCAGGTGCAGGTGGTTGAGCTTGTAGCGGGCCAGGTGGTCGATCACCCGCAGCACGTCCGGTACGCCGAAGAAGTGCCGGGCCACGTCGAGCATCGCCCCCCGGTAGGGGAAGCGGGGCCGGTCGGTGATCGAGCCGCCGGGCAGCGCCCAGTGCTCGGCTACCGGCACCGGGCTCTCGATGGCGGCGGGCAGGAGCTGCCGCAGCGTCTGCACGCCGTGGAAGAGCCCAGCCGGGGTGGCGGCCTCGATCCGTACGCCGTCGGGCGTCACGTCGAGCCGGTAGCCCTCCGGGCCGAGGTCGGCGGAGGCGGCCAGCGTCAGGGTGATGCCGCCGGCCGGCTCCGGTCGGGTGGCGTCGGTCACCGGCAGCGGGTAGCCGGTGGCCGGCCGGAGCAGGGCGGCCAGCTGTCCGGCGACGGCGCGGGCGTCGTCGCCGTTCACCCGGATCGCCGCGTCGGGAGTGAGGACGAAGTCCGCGCCCGGGACCGGCGTGACCCGCTCCGGCGCGGGCACGACGTCGCCCAGCCGGACCCGGGCCGGCGTGACGGGCAGGTCGTCGGTGGCCCCGGGCGGCGGGGCGAGCAGGTCGTCGGCGGCCCCGGATGGCAGGACGGGCAGGTCGTCGGTGGCCCCGGGCGGCGGGGCGAGCAGGTCGTCGGCGGCCCGGGTCGCCGCCCGGGCCAGCTCGGCGGCGGCCGGTTCGTGGACCGGCAGGGTGTGGTGGCCGGGCTCCCGCTCGTCCACCCCGGCGGCGCGGGACGGGTCGAGCGGCTCCGGGGCGGCGGTGGGGACGGCTGGCACGGCGTCGGCTCCGAGGGGTGTATTTGCGGCGGTTATGGCAAAGGTGAGGTTCACCGAAAAGCGTGCGGCCAAGGATACGAGGCGGAGCCGTAAATGCGTGATCGTGCGCGTGGAAGCGTTCCCAAAAACCGGTCCGAACGCGGATAGTCGGGATGGCTGTGCCTATTGTCACCGAACGGTCCCGAGCCCCTCGATGTTCGCTTAGCCTTCGCCCACCGGCCGGCTTGGCACCGGGATTGCCGGTGGCCCGTCCCGGGGTATGAGAGCGACTGAACCTTCGTTAAGTGTCGGACCGGCGCGCGTGGGAGGGCTCTGGTGGCAAAGCAGGAGACGGTGGAACACAAGTACGTGTACGCCTTCGCCGAGGGCAACAAGGATCTCAAGGAACTGCTCGGTGGCAAGGGGGCCAACCTGGCCGAGATGACCAATCTCGGCCTGCCGGTCCCACCGGGCTTCACGATCACCACGGAGGCCTGCAAGGCGTACCTCGTCACCGGGGAGGAGCCGGACGGCCTGGCCGATCAGATCGCCGCGCACGTCGCGTCGCTGGAGCAGGCGATGGGCAAGCGCCTCGGTGACCCGGAGGACCCGCTGCTGGTGTCCGTCCGCTCCGGTGCCAAGTTCTCCATGCCCGGCATGATGGAGACCGTCCTCAACGTCGGCCTCAACGACCGCAGCGTCCAGGGGCTCGCGCGACAGGCCAGCGGCGCGGACGCGCAGACCTCCGGCGGCGCGGACCGGTTCGCCTGGGACTCCTACCGCCGCCTGATCCAGATGTTCGGCAAGACGGTGTGCGAGGTGCCGGGCGAGGAGTTCGAGCACGCGCTCGACGACGCCAAGCGGGCCAAGGGCACCCACGACGACCTCGACCTCGACGCCGACGACCTGCGGGGGCTGGTCGACGCGTACAAGAAGATCTTCTTCAAGCACACCGGCCGGGAGTTTCCGCAGGAGCCGCGCGAGCAGCTCGACCTGGCCATCCGCGCGGTCTTCGAGTCGTGGAACGCCGAGCGCGCGGTGCTCTACCGCCGCCAAGAGCGGATCCCGGCCGACCTGGGCACGGCGGTCAACGTGGTGGCGATGGTCTTCGGCAACCTCGGCCCGGACTCCGGCACCGGCGTCGCGTTCACCCGCGACCCCGCCAGCGGCGCCCAGGGCATCTACGGCGACTACCTGGCCAACGCCCAGGGCGAGGACGTGGTCGCGGGCATCCGCAACACCGTGCCGTTGCAGGAGCTGGAGCGGCTGGACAAGAAGTCCTACGACGAGCTGCTCGGCATCATGGCCCGGCTGGAGGGCCACTACAAGGACCTCTGCGACATCGAGTTCACCATCGAGCGCGGCAAGCTCTGGATGCTCCAGACCCGCGTCGGCAAGCGCACCGCCGCCGCGGCGTTCGTCATCGCCGGGCAGCTCGTCGACGAGGGCCTGATCGACCTCGACGAGGCGCTGCACCGGGTCAACGGCGCGCAGCTCGCCCAGCTGATGTTCCCCCGGTTCCGGCTCGACCACGAGTTCCAGCCGGTGGCGAAGGGCATCGGGGCGTCGCCGGGTGCGGCGTCGGGCAAGGTGGTCTTCACCTCCGCCCGCGCGGTCGAACTGGCCGCCGAGGGGGAGTCGGTGATCCTGGTCCGGCGCGAGACCAACCCCGACGACCTCAACGGCATGATCGCGGCCCAGGGCATCCTCACCTCGCGCGGCGGCAAGACCAGCCACGCCGCGGTGGTGGCGCGGGGCATGGGCAAGACCTGCGTCTCCGGCGCCGACGAGATCGAGGTCAACGTCCCGCAGCGCCGGTTCGTCGTCGGCGGGCAGACCGTCGTCGAGGGCGACGTCGTCTCCATCGACGGCACCACCGGCAAGGTCTACCTCGGCGAGGTGCCGGTCATGCCGTCGGAGGTGGTGCAGTACTTCGAGGGCAGCCTCGACCCCGAGCACGTCGACAATCCGCTGGTCCGGGCCGTACACCGGATCATGTCGCACGCCGACGGCAGGCGGCGGCTGGCCGTCCGCACGAACGCCGACACCGGCGCGGACGCCGCCCGGGCCCGGCGCTTCGGCGCGGAGGGCATCGGTCTCTGCCGCACCGAGCACATGTTCCTCGGCGACCGGCGCGAGCTGGTCGAGCGGCTGATCCTGGCCCGCGACAACACCGAGCGGGAGGCCGCGCTGGCCGCGCTGCTCCCGTTGCAGCGCGCCGACTTCGAGGAGATCTTCCGGGAGATGGACGGAATGCCCGTCACCGTCCGGCTGATCGACCCGCCGCTGCACGAGTTCCTGCCCCCGCTGGAGCAGCTCGCGGTCAACGTGGCGGTCGCCCAGGAGCGCGGCGAGGACGTGGCGCAGGAGGAGGCGCTGCTCGCCGCCGTGCGGCGGATGCACGAGGAGAACCCGATGCTGGGCCTGCGCGGCGTCCGCCTCGGCCTGGTCATCCCCGGTCTGTTCGCCATGCAGGTCCGGGCGATCGCGGAGGCCGCGGTCACCGTAACCCGCAGCGGCGCGGTGGCCCGGCCGGAGATCATGGTCCCCCTGGTCGGCGCGGTGCAGGAGCTGGAGACGGTCCGCGCCGAGGCCGAGAAGATCATCGCCGAGGTGGTCGGGGACAGCGGCGTCGAGGTGCTGATCGGCACGATGATCGAGGTGCCCCGGGCGGCGCTGACCGCCGGCCAGATCGCCGAGGCGGCGCAGTTCTTCTCCTTCGGCACCAACGACCTGACCCAGATGGGCTGGGGGTTCTCCCGCGACGACGTCGAGGGCGCGTTCTTCTGGCGCTACCTGGAGCTGGGCATCTTCGGCATCTCGCCGTTCGAGTCGATCGACCGCGACGGCGTGGGCCGGCTGGTGCGCATCGCCGCGGAGGAGGGCCGGGCGGCCCGGCCGGAGCTGAAGCTCGGCGTCTGCGGCGAGCACGGCGGCGACCCGGAGTCGGTGCACTTCTTCCACGAGGTCGGCCTGGACTACGTGTCCTGCTCGCCCTTCCGGGTGCCCGTCGCCCGGTTGGAGGCCGGCCGCGCGGCGGTGGAGACGGACGGCTCCGACAGCCGCTGACGCGCGAGGACGACAGGCCGGCGGCGGACCCGGGGGAGCGGAATCCGCCGCCGCTGCCGTGCGGGCGGCCCGTGCCGGCGCGACCGCACCGTGGGTCGGGAGCCGGTCGCGCACCGGCTCCCGGGGGTTGCTCAGACCGGCGGGCGGCGCCAGGTGTGGGGGGTGACGCGCCGGGGCAGCCTGCCGCCCGAGGTGCGGGCCGAGAGCCGGGCGTGCGCCTCGGGCACCGTCGCCGCCCCGATCAGGCGGCTGGTGTCCAGCACCGAGCCGGTGCGCCGGGCCACCGCCCGCGCGTCGGCGTGCAGCTCGTCCAGGTCGACGCTGGCGTCGGCGACCAGCGTCAACAGGGCGTTGCGCCCGGCAGGATAGGTGACGACGGCGCCGGTCGAGGTGCGGACCACCGATTCCCGGAACTCGCCGTGCCGCACGGTGTCGGCCACCCGGTGGCCGAGGCCGAAGCTGGCCGCCGCGAGCGCGGCCAGGTGGGTGGCGTCCGTCGTCGGCAGGTCGCTGGAGATCAGCAGGCCGTCGGTGCCGGCCAGCACCGTGCCCGCCACCTCCGGGCGGCGCCGGCGCAACTCCGACAGTTCCGTTCCCATCATCGTGTCCGCGTTCACGGGCGTCTCCCCACCGTCGGGCCCTCAGTCTGGTCACGTTCCGCGCTGGGAACGCTACCGGCGGCCATGCCGGACCGCGATCCCGTAACCGTCGGCGATCGGTCGACAACTCTCGACTGTTCGGAGGTTGCGTAGCCGTCGGGCGCGCGCCGGCGGCGCGCCGTTCGCGGCGCGCGGGCGTAACCTGATCGGCATGAGCAGCGCCTGGGAGAGCCTGACCGTCGACGCCCGGGACCCCGCCCGGCTCGCCCGCTGGTGGGCCGAGGCGCTGGGCTACCAGGTGGTCACCGAGCAGCCGGACGAGGTGGAGATCCGCCGGTCCGCCGACCGGCTGCCGGGCATCGTCTTCGTGCCGGTGACCGACGACAAGACGACCAAGAACCGGCTGCACATCGACCTTCGTCCCGACGACCGGGAGGCCGAGGTCGAGCGGCTGGTCGACATGGGCGCCCGGCACGTCGACGTGGGGCAGGGCGACAGCGGGTGGACCGTGCTGGCCGATCCGGAGGGCAACGAGTTCTGCGTGCTGCGGCAGCGTGAGGACTGAGCCTCCCGGGCCGGACGACCCGGACGTCGCCCGCTGGGTCGACGAGCCGCCGAAGGACACCGGTCACGGGCGGTCGGCGTACGAGCGGGACCGCGCCCGGGTGCTGCACTCGGCGGCGTTCCGGCGGCTGGCCGCGAAGACCCAGGTGCACACGGCCGGCACCGACGACTTCCTGCGTACCCGGCTGACCCACTCGCTGGAGGTCGCGCAGATCGCCCGCGAGATGGGGGCCCGGCTGGGCTGCGACCCGGACGTGGTCGACACCGCGGGGCTCGCCCACGATCTCGGTCACCCGCCGTTCGGCCACAACGGCGAGGATGCGCTGGACGACCTCGCGGCCGGCTGCGGCGGCTTCGAGGGCAACGCGCAGACGCTGCGGGTGTTGACCCGCCTGGAGGCCAAGGTGGTGGCCCCGGACGGGAGGTCCGCCGGCCTCAACCTGACCCGGGCCTCGCTCGACGCGGTCAGCAAGTACCCGTGGCCCCGCCGCCGGGAGCAGCGCAAGTTCGGGGTGTACGACGACGACCTCCCCCTCTTCGCCTGGCTGCGTACGGGCGGCCCGGGTGACGACCGGCGCTGCCTGGAGGCGCAGGTGATGGACTGGGCCGACGACGTCGCGTACTCGGTGCACGACGTCGAGGACGGCATCCACGGCGGGTACGTGACGCTGCGTGCGCTGCTGCGCGACCCCGACGAGCGGGCCGCGCTCTGCGCCGACGTCGCCGCCACCTACTCCGGCGAGTCCCCGGCCGACCTCGGCGACGTGCTGCTGGAACTGCTCGACGACCCGGTGCTCGCCCCGCTGGCCGGTTACGACGGCAGTCACCGCGCGCAGGCGGTGCTGAAGGCCACCACCAGCGTGCTTACCGGCCGCTTCGTCTCGACGGTGGTGGCGGCCACGCAGGAGCGGTACGGCCCGGGCCCGCACCGCCGCTACGCCGCCGACCTGGTGGTGCCCCGGCGGATCGGGGCGCAGTGCGCGCTGCTCAAGGGCATCGCCCTGCGGTACGTGATGCGTCGCCCCGGCGCGGGGGACCGCTACCGGCGGCAGCGGGAGGTGCTGGCGGAGTTGGTGCACGCCCTGGCCGACCGGGCGCCGGACGGGCTGGATCCCGTCTTCGCCCCGCTCTGGTCGGCCGCGCCGGACGACGCGGCCCGGCTCCGGGTGGTGATCGACCAGGTGGCCTCGCTGACCGACCCGGCGGCTGTCGCCTGGCACGCGCGGGTGGTGCGCGGTGGGCGTGGGCATCCGCCGACGGCGGATCGGGGATGGGCAGGCGAGCGGACTTAGGCTAGCCTAACCGGCATGACGGAGCGCCCCATCAAGGTCACCACCGCCCGGGTACTGCGCACCGAGCGGCCCACCCCCCACGTCGTCCGGCTGGTGCTCGGGGGTGAGGAGCTGGCCGGCCTGCCGGTGGGCGAGTTCACCGACCACTACATCAAGATCGTCTTCCCGGCGCCGGGGACGCGGTACCCGATCCCGGCGGATCTCAACGCGCTCCGCCGTGACCTGCCCCGGGAGCAGTGGCCCCGGCTGCGCGCGTACACGGTGCGGGCCTGGGACGCGTCGGCCGGCGAGCTGACCGTCGACATCGTGCACCACGGTGACGTGGGGCTGGGCGGGCCGTGGGCGGCCGCGCTGCGCCCCGGCGACCCGGTGCCCTTCGTAGGCCCCGGCGGGGAGTACGCCCCCAGCCCCGACGCCGACTGGCACCTCCTGGTGGGCGACGAGAGCGCGCTGCCGGCCATCGCCGCCGCCCTGGAGCGGCTGCCCGCCGGCGCCCCGGCCACCGTCTTCGTCGAGGTCGCCGACCCGACCGAGGAGCAGCCGCTGGCCAGCCCGGGCGCGGTGCGCCTGACCTGGCTGCACCGGGGCGACCGCCCGGTCGGGGAGGCCCTGGTCACGGCCGTCCGCGCCCTGGAGTTCCCGCCCGGCGACGTGCAGGCCTTCGTTCACGGCGAGGCCACCTTCGTCAAGGATCTGCGCCGCCTGCTCCGCGTCGAACGCGCCGTTCCCCGCGAGCGGCTCTCCATCTCCGGCTACTGGCGCCGGGGCATGGACGACGAGGGCTGGCGGGCCAGCAAGCCCGACTGGAAGCGGCAGGTGGAGGCCGAGGAGGCCGCCGCCGTCCCTGCCTGACCGACCCCGGCCGGGCAGGTTCGCCCGATATCGCCGTGTGCCGCCCTCCTGCCCAGCAGGATGGGCAGGGGGTGGCGCATGAGCGGGCAGGTACGGGACCAGGCCGTGGGCCGGATCGACCGCACGGTGCTGGCGCTCAGCGTCGGCGGCGTACTGGCCGTGGTGGCGTGGGGTGTGCTGGCCCGAGGCTCCCTGGCGGGCTTCGGCGAGTCCGGGCTGGCCTGGGTCATCGACACCTTCGGCTGGTTCTTCGTGGTGGCCGCCGACGCCTTCCTGGTGCTCTCGGTGATCATCGCGGCGACGAAGTTCGGCCGGATCCGGCTCGGCGCCGACGACGACGAACCGGAGTTCAGCACGCTGGCCTGGGTCGCCATGATGTTCAGCGCCGGCATGGGGATCGGCCTGGTCTTCTTCGCCGTGGCCGAGCCCATCCAGCACTACGCCGCACCTCCGCCGGCCACCGGCGTCGCACCGCAGACCGGCGCGGCCGGCGCGACGGCGATGCAGTACACCCTCTTCCACTGGACGCTGCACCCCTGGGGGATCTACGCGGTCGTGGCGCTCGCGCTGGCGTACTCGACCTTCCGCAGGGGCCGGGAGAACCGGATCTCGGCGGCCTTCCGGCCCGTGCTCGGGGATCGTGCCGACGGCGCGGCCGGGCGCGCGATCGACCTGCTGGCCGTCTTCGCCACCGTGTTCGGCTCGGCGACCAGCCTCGGCCTCGGCGCGCTCCAGGTCGCCGCCGGCCTCGACCTGGTGGCGGGGATTCCGGACACGACCGCGGTGGAGCTGGTGGTGATCGGCGCGCTCACCCTGGCCTTCGTCATCTCCGCCTTCTCCGGGCTGCACCGGGGCATCAAGTGGCTCTCCACCACCAACGTGCTGTTGGCGGTGCTGCTGATGCTCTTCGTCTTCGCGGTCGGGCCGACCATCTACACGCTGGAGGTCCTGCCGGCCTCGGTCGGCGACTACCTGAGCAACCTGGTCTTCATGTCCACCCGCACCGGGGCCTTCTCCGATCCGTCCTGGCTCGGCTCCTGGACGATCTTCTACTGGGCGTGGTGGATCTCCTGGGCGCCCTTCGTGGGCACCTTCATCGCCCGCATCTCCCGGGGCCGCACGGTCCGGCAGTTCGTCGTCGGGGTGCTGCTGGTGCCGAGCGGGGCCAGCGCGGTCTGGTTCGCCGTGATGGGCGGGAGCGGGCTGCGGGCGCAGGCCACCGGAGCCCGGGACCTGGTCGCCGACGTCGGGGCGGGCACCGAGCAGGCTCTCTTCGGCCTGCTGGACGCGCTGCCGCTGGCGACGCTGACCAGCGTGCTGGCCATGGTGCTGATCGCGCTGTACTTCGTCACCAGCGCCGACTCGGCGTCCCTGGTGCTCGGCTCGCTGACCTCCCGGGGCGCGCTGCGCCCGCACCGCGTGCTGGTGGTGGTCTGGGGCGTGCTGATCGGCGCGGTCGCCGCCGTACTGCTGCTGGTGGGCGGGCTGGACGCGCTGCAACAGGCGACCATCCTCGTCGCCCTGCCCTTCGTCGTGGTGATGCTCGGCCTGGCCGTCGCGCTGGTCCGGGACATGGCCCGGGACCCGGCGGTCAACCCACCGCCGCGGGTCCGCCGCTCCGGCCTGGCCGCAGCCGTCCGGGCGGCCCGGTCGTACGACGAGGAGGACCCGCCGCCGGTGCGGCGCTACCTGCGGCGCCCGCGCTGACCCGGCGTGACCGCCCGGACGCCGCGCCGGGCGGGGTGGCCGTCGCGGGCGCGAGCGCCGAGGTGACGGCGGTGGGCGCCACACGCGGCGTCCCCCGGCGGCGCGGTGTCGGTGCGGCAGGGCAGGATGTACGCCGAGGGGGTGGCGGACATGGCTGGGCGGATCCGGGACGAGGACATCGCGCTGGTCCGGGAACGCAGCTCGATCGCCGACGTCATCTCCGAGACGGTGACCCTGAGGTCGGCCGGCGGCGGCAACCTCAAGGGGCTGTGCCCGTTCCACGACGAGAAGAGCCCGTCGTTCAACGTCTCGCCCGCCCGCAACGTCTGGTACTGCTTCGGCTGCGGCGCCGGCGGCGACGCGATCAAGTTCCTGATGGACGCCGAGCACCTCAGCTTCGTCGAGTCGGTCGAGCGGCTCGCCGACCGCGCCGGCCTCCAGCTGCGCTACGTCGAGAACGACCCCGCCGCGCCGCGCACGCGCCCGCAGCAGGGGCAGCGGCAGCGCCTCGTCGCCGCGCACGCCGCCGCCGTGGAGTTCTACCGCGGCCAGCTCACCACCGCCGGCGCGCGTCCGGCCCGGGAGTTCCTGGCCCGACGCGGCTTCGACCGGGCCGCCGCCGAGCGCTACGGCTGCGGCTTCGCACCCGACGCCTGGGACCTGCTCACCAAGCACCTGCGTCAGCAGGGCTTCAGCCACGACGAGCTGGTCACCGCCGGGCTGTCCCGCCCGTCGCGCTCGGGCACGCTGATCGACCGGTTCCGCCGCCGGCTGATGTGGCCGATCCGCGACCTCACCGGCGACGTGATCGGCTTCGGCGCCCGCAAGCTCTTCGACGACGACGACGGCCCGAAGTACCTGAACACCCCCGAGACGCCGATCTACAAGAAGTCGCACGTCCTCTATGGGATCGACCAGGCCAAGCGGGAGATCGCCAAGCAGGGCAAGGTGGTGGTGGTCGAGGGCTACACCGACGTGATGGCCTGCCACCTGGCCGGGGTCCCGACGGCCGTGGCGACCTGCGGCACGTCGTTCGGCGGGGACCACATCGGGGTGCTGCGCCGGCTGCTGATGGACACCGACGACGTGGCCGGCGAGATCATCTTCACCTTCGACGGGGACGCTGCCGGCCAGAAGGCCGCCCTGCGCGCCTTCGAGGACGACCAGCGCTTCGTCGGGCGTACCTTCATCGCGGTCAGCCCCGACAACATGGATCCCTGCGACCTGCGCCTGGCCAAGGGCGACCTGGCCGTCCGCGACCTGGTCGCCCGCCGCGAGCCGCTTGTCGACTTCGCGCTGCGGCACGTGATCAACCGCTTCGACCTCGACACCGTCGACGGCCGGGTCGAGGCCATGCGCCGGGCCGCGCCGCTGGTGGCCAAGCTCAAGGACCGGGAGAAGCGCCCGGAGTACGTGCGCAAGCTCGCCGGCGACCTCGGCATGGAGATCGAGCCGGTGCAGCGGGCCGTGCTCGCCGCCGCCTCGGCCGCACCCGGCCGGGACGCCCCGCCCGCGCCCCGGCCCGCCCCGGCGGAGCCGATCGTCGACAACCCGCAGTCGATGGTCGAGCGGGAGGCGCTGAAGCTCGCTCTCCAGGAGCCGGTGCTGGCCGGGCCGATGTTCGACGCGGTCGAGGCGTCGGAGTACCGGCACCCCGTGCACGTGGCGGTGCGGGCGGCCGTCGCGGCGGTCGGCGGGGTCGCCACGGCCACCGGCGGCGCGGTCTGGATCGAGTCGGTCCGCGACGCCTGCGAGGACCTGGCCGCCCGGGCGCTCGTCGGCGAACTGGCGGTGGAGCCGCTGCGCATCGACGGCGAGCCCGACCCGCGCTACGTCTCGATCACCATGGCCCGGTTGCAGTGGGGCTCGGTGACCAGCCGGATCAGGGACCTCAAGTCCCGGATCCAGCGGATCAACCCGGTCAACAACAAGGACGAGTACTTCGCCGCCTTCGGGGAGCTGCTGTCGCTGGAACAGCACGCCCGGGCGTTGCGCGAGCAGGCCGCGGGAGGACTGTAGATGGGACTGTTCCGCCGCAAGCCGAAGCTGCCCGCGGCCCAGCGGCCGCCGCTCGCCGCCGAGGAGCGGGTGCTCGCCTGGGCCGCCGTCGGCGACGGCCAGGGCGACGGGGTCGTCGTGGCCAGCAACCTCGGCCTCTGGCTGCCCGGCCGGGCGGAGAGGCTGGGCTGGCACGACATCCTCAAGGCGGTCTGGTCCGGCCGGCAGCTCACGGTGACCCCGGCCGAGGTGTCCGCCGAGCGCGACGGCTACCTGGTGGTGGCCGACGGCCCGGCCGAGAGCCACCTGCTGCTCGACCCCGGGGAGCTGCCGCACCAGGTGCGGGAGCGGGTCACCCGGTCGGTGGCGTACACGCAGCACCGCCCGGTGCCCGGCGGCGCCGGCCGGGTCGCGGCGCGCCGGGTGCCGGGGGTGGACGGCCTCACGTGGACGGTCCGTCTCGACCCCGGCACCCCGACCGACGACCCCGAGGTGCTCGCCGAGACCGACCGCCTCGTGGCGGAGGCCCGCGCCGCCACCGCCCCGGCGGACGTCTGACCGGCGCGGGTCACCCGCGCTGGTAGAACCGCGCGGCCCCGGGGTGCAGCGGGATCGGGTCGGTGCCCGAGGCGCTCTGCTGGGTGAAGTTGCCGGCCTCGGGGTGCACCTTGACCAGGTCGGCCTGGTAGGCGAAGAGCAGCCGGGTCAGGTCGTACGCCAGCTGCTCGGGCATGTCGGCGCTGACCAGGATGACGTTCGCCACCGTGACCGTGGGCGTGCCGCTCCTCGTCTTGTAGACCTCCTTCGGCAGCTCCGCCGTGGTGTAGACCGAGCCGTGGCGCGCGGTGAGCGGCTCCATCAGGTCGACGATCGGCAGCAGCGCGTACTCGCCGGGCGCGCTGGCCAGCAGGTCGGCGATGCCCGGCGTGGGCAGGCCGCCCGAGAAGAACATCGCGTCGAGCGTGCCGGCCCGCATCCGCTTCACGGTCTCCGGCAGGGAGAGCGTGGCCCGGACGACGTCCCGGTCCGGGTCGAGGCCGGCGGCGGTCAGCAGACGCCCGGCGATGATGTCCGTGCCGGACTTCGGCGAGCCGGTGGAGACCCGCTTCCCGCGCAGGCCCGACAGCTTGGTGACCTTCGCGTCGGCGCGGACGATGACGTGGGTGTAGTTGCTGTAGACCCGGGCCAACGCCCGTACCGGCTGGGGCTGGCCCTCGAAGGCCCCGCGCCCAGCGGCGGCGTCGGCCGCGGTGTCGGCGAGGCTGAAGGCGACCTCCATGTCGCCGCTGGCCAGGCGGTTGATGTTCTCCACCGACGCGCCGGTCGGCTCGGCCCGTGCCTCGTAGCCGGGCAGGTGCCGGCTGATCACGTCCGCGTAGCCGCCGCCGAGCTGGTAGTAGACGCCTGTGGTGTTGCCGGTGGCGAGGAAGATCCGGCCACCGTGCCAGGGCTGCGGCCCGGCCTCGGCCGCGCCGCAACCGGCGGCGAGCACGGTCACCAGCAGGGCCGCCAGCAACCGGGAGGACCGTCCGATCACGCCCGGACCGCCGGCTCCAGGGCCTCCGCCACCCGCTGGACCAGCATGGCGGTCTCGTAGCCGATCTGGCCGAGGTCGCAGCCGGGCGCGGCGAGCACCCCGACGAGCGCGCGCTCGCCGACCGCCATCACCAGCATCACCCCGCCGTCCATGTCGACGATCTGCTGGCGTACGCGGCCGGCCGACATCAGCCGGGCCGCACCGACGGTCAGGCTGGCCAGGCCGCTGATCACGGCGGAGAGCTGGTCCACCTGGTCGGGCGCGAGGTGGGGCGAGGCCGCCAGCCGCAGCCCGTCGCCGGAGACCGCGAGGGCGTGCGACACGTCCGGCACCTGTTCGGCGAAGTTGGTCAGAAGCCAGTCCAGGCCGGCGCTCTCGGGATATGTCATGAAATTCTCCTGGGGGGTGTCGTCTGGGTACGTCGGGTCGCCGCGGCCACTCCCTCGGCGAGCGAGGACAGCCGGGACCGCACGACCTCGGGGTCGAGCAGGTCGCCCGCCGGCCGCGCCGTCGGGGCCTCGTGCAGCGCGGCCGGCAGCTGGCCGCCCCGGGTGCGGCGCGGCAGCCCGGCCCCGGTGAGCGGGGGCGGCGCGGGCGGGGCCGACGCGGGACGGGACGGCGGCACCGCAGCGCCACCCGACCCGGTCGGGCGCGCGCCGAGCACCGGGAGCGTGATCGTCGGCGCGTGGTGGACGCTTGTCAGGTCGGGCAGGGTGGCGGGCCCGCCGGTCCCGGTCCGGGGCCGGAACCAGGCGGTCTGGGCGGGGACGACCGGCGCCTGCGTACGCACGGGCGGCGGCGCCTGCGCGGGCACCGTCCGGACGGGTGGCGCCGGCGCGCGCACCTGCGGGGCGGCCTGCGCGGGGGCGCGTACCTCCGGGGCGGTACGCGGGGCGACGTCCTCGACGCGGGTCAGCGCCGACTCCGGGATCTCCACTTGTGCGACGGTGCCCGCGCCGCTGTTGCGCAGCTGCACCCGCACCCCGTGCCGGGCCGCCAGGTGGGCCACCACGTGCAGGCCCATGCTGCCGGCGGAGGCGCTGGAGAGCATCGCGGGGGCGAGCAGCCGCTCGTTGATCGCGGCGAGGCGGCTGTCGCTGATGCCGATGCCCTGGTCGTGCACGCGCAGCGTGAGGCCGTCGATCGTCCGCCGGCCGTCGACGTACACCGGCGAGTTCGGCGGGGAGTAGACGGTGGCGTTCTCCAGCAGCTCGGCGAGGAGGTGGACCAGGTTGCCCACGGCGGCGCCGTGCACCGCGGCGGTCGGCACGTCGATCTCCACCCGCGGGTAGTCCTCGATCTCGGAGGCGGCCGCCCGCACCACGTCGGCGAGCAGGTGGGCGCCGTCGTGCGTACGGCCGGGCTCCCCGCCGGCGAGGACCAGCAGGTTCTCGCCGTTGCGCCGCATGCGGGCGGCGAGGTGGTCCAGCGCGAAGAGCCGGGCCAGCGCGTCCGGGTCGGTCTCCTCGCGTTCGAACTCGTCGAGCAGCCGCAGCTGCCGGGTGATCAGGGTACGGATGCGCCGGGCCAGGGCCTCGGCCATCCGGGTCACGTCCATCCGCACCTCGGCCTGCTCGCCGGCCAGGCGCAGGGCGGCCCGGTTCACCGTGTCGAAGGCCTGGGCGACCTGGGCGATCTCGTCCCGGCCCTGCCCGATGCCGGCGGTCAGCCGGGTGGCCGCGCCGTCGGTCGGCGCGCCGTCACCGGAGGCGATGGCGGTGATCCGGTCCGGCAGTTCGCGGTGCGCCATGGTGAGCGCCGCGACCCGCAGCCGGCGCAGGCGACGGCTGGTGCGGACGGCGAGCAGCACGGCGGCGGTCAACGACGCCAGCGCGACGGCGGTGGTCGCGCCACCGGTGACCAGGGCCCGCCGCTGGGCGTCGCGGGCCAGCCCGGCGGCCTTGCGGTCGAGTTCCTCGGAGAGTTCCCGGCCGAGCAGGTTGTACCGCCGGATGGCCCCGCTCTGGGCCACGTACCAGGCGTCGCCGTCGGTTTTCAGCCCGGCGGGCTCGGACTCCACGTTGAGCGCGCTGTCGCGCATCCGGCGGGCGGTGGAGACGTCGGTCCCGGCCACCAGCCGGGTGTACGCGTCCGCCGCCGGCCGGCCCGCGATGCGGGAGAACTCGGCCTGACGCTGCTCCTGCGCGCCCCGCAACTGGCCGAGGCGGACCAGTTCCCCGTTCACCAGCGTGCCCCGCACGAAGACGGCGCGGAGCAGGTCGCGTTCCACGGCGGCGAGGTGTTCCTGGGCGGCCACGGCCGCCACCTCCCGGGCCCCGTTGGCCAGCTCCCGGTCGCGCAGCTGGGCCGGCAGCGCGTCGGCGACGGCGAGCAGCGACTCGACGAGCGAGAGGTAGGCCGGGTCGGCGGTGGTGCCGCCCAGCGCGGACCCGCGGGCCGGTTCGAGCTGGCCGAGCTGCGCGTCGGCGCCGTCGAGCACCTGGCGCAGGTCGGGGGCGGCGCGGCGGGCGTCCCGGCTGGCGCCGCGGTAGCGCTCGACGGACGCGTCGACCCGCCGTCGCTGCGCGTCGACGAGGGGCCGTCCGCTGCTGCCGCCCCGCTGGCGCAGGGCCGCCGTCTCGCCGAGTTCCCGTTCCAGCTCGTGCACGAGGCGCACGGTGGCCGTCGCGGTGCCGGCCAGCACCCGGGCGCGGTCCGCGTCGTCGGAGGCGTCCAGGGCGGTGGCGGTCTGGGCCGCCCCCAGCACCACCAGGCCGACCGTGGCCACCAGGATGGGCGCGAGCAGCTGGGTGCGTACCGACCACAGCCGGTCGGTGTGGTCGGCGGGCCGGTGGTGCCGGCGTACGCGGCCGGGGGTGGGGAGCGACACTCGGGCCCTCCGGGGTCAGGGTCGGGGGCGCCGGGCCCGGGCGCGAGGCCCGGACCCGGCGCCGGGGATCAGCGTGCGCCGAGGTCCTGCAACGCCTTGTCCGCGCCGCGGTGCAGCGGTACGGGGTCGGTCTTGCGGGCGTTGTCCAGGCTGATGCCCTTGGCGGCCGGGTTGGCCTGGGCCAGGGCGTCCTTCTTGTCGAACACCGTCCGGGTGATCGCGCAGGCCACGTTCGCGTTGAGGTCCTTGCGGACCAGCAGCACGTTCGGCACCACGATGGTCGGGGTGTCCGCGGCGGTCTTGTAGACGTCCGCGCCGATGGTCCCGGCCTGGTACGCCGGGTTGAGCTCGGTCATCTTGGGCAGCAGCGGGGTGATGTCGATGAACTTCACCTTGTCCCCGGCGGTGGTGAACAGGTCGGTCAGCCCGCCCGTGGGCACGCCGCCCGACCAGAACAGCCCGTCGACGCTGCCGTCCTTGACGCCCTCGACGCTCTTGGTCAGGTCGAGCCGCTGCGCCTGGACGTCCTTGGCCGCGTCGAGGCCGGCGGCCTCCAGCAGCCGGTTGGCGATGACCTCGGTGCCGGACTTCGGGGAGCCGGTGGAGATCTTCTTGCCCTTCATGTCGGCGACCGAGTTGATCCCCGAGTCGGCCCGGACGACGACCTGCGTGTAGTTGTCGTAGATCCGGGCGAGCGCCTCGACCGGCTGCGGGGCCGTGAAGCTGCCCTTGCCCTGCACCGCGTTGACCGCCGTGTCGAACAGCGAGAAGGCGACGTCGTACTGCCCGCCGACGAGCTGTTCGATGTTCTGCACCGAGGCGCCGGTCTCGGCGGCGGTGCCGGTCAGCTTGCCCTCGGTCGCGCCGGAGAGCTGACCGGCCAGCGCGTTGCCGACCACGTAGTAGACCCCGGTGGCGTTGCCGGTGGCGATGCCGACGCGGGTGCTGTCGGTGACCTTGCAGGTGATCTCACTGGCGGCGTCGTCCTTGGTCGCGCCGTCCTGACGGCCTCCGCAGCCGGCGGTGCCCGCGGCGACGAGGGCCAGCGCGCCAACCCCCGCGGCGAGCCGCATGTTGATCCGTCTCACTGTTTTTCCTCCCCATGGTTCACCGTTGGTACTGCTGACGGCCCGCCGTTCCGGCCGGCGGATCCGCGTCTGACGAGCACGCCCGCCACCATGACGGCGGCCAGGGCGGCGCCGATCGCGACGGGCACGGGTTCGAGCCAGAGCAGCGTGAGCCCGGCGAGCGCGCCGACGATCCGCTCCGGCGCGCCGGCCGGGCCGACGCCGGGCAGCCAGCCGCCCGCCGCCACCGCGAGCACGGCGACGCTGAGGGCGGCGACCGTCGCGGCGACGGCTATCCGCTGCGGGCCCCCGATGCCGAGCAGCCCGAGGCCGGTCGGGGTGACCACGAAGGCGAGCGGGATGAGGTAGGCCGGCAGGGCGTACCGCAGGGTCTGCCACATGGTCGGCACCAGCCGGCCGCCGGTCACCGCGGCGGCGGCGACCGCGGCGAGCGCGGTCGGCGGGGACGCCTCGGACAGCACCGCGAAGTAGAAGACGAACATCGCCGCGGCGGGCGCGGTGACGCCCAGGTCCAGCAGGGCCGGGCCGATGATCACCCAGCCGATCACGAACGACGCGGTGACCGGCACGGCCAGGCCGAGCAGGGTGAGGGCGACGGCGGCGAGCAGCGCGGTGAGCGCCAGCACCACGGCCGGCTCGGAGCTGACGGCCTGGGCCCCGCTGACCAGCAGCGCCGCCGCCTGGGGGCCGAGGCCGGTCTTGGTGGTGGTGGCGGTGATGATGCCCGCGGCGGCACAGACCGCGCTGACCGCGAGGACGCCGCGCACGCCGGCGCTGAGCGCGGCGAGCAGCCGGGCCGGGGTGAGCCGGTGCCGACGGTCGAGGAAGGACAGCACGGCGGCCAGGATGGTGGCCAGCACCACGGCCTTCGTCGCGGAGAAGCCGACGGCGAGCAGCCCGACGATCGCGAAGAGCGAGAGGAAGTGGTAGCCGAACCGGGCCAGCAGCCGGCCGGCGGAGGTCGTGTCGATCACCACCGGCCGCACGCCCGAGCGCCGGGCGTCGATCTCGACCGCGAGGAGGATGCCGAGGTAGTAGAGCACCGTCGGGACGGTCGCCCAGCCGAGCACCTGGAGGTACGAGACGCCGAGGTACTCGGCGATGATGAAGGCCGCCGCGCCGAGGGTGGGCGGGGAGAGGATCGCCCCGACGCCGGCCGCGGCGAGCATGCCGCCCGCCCGCTCCGGCGGGTAGCCGGCGCGGCGCAGCACGGGCCAGGTGACCGCGCCGATGCTGACGGTCGTCGCCGCGCCGGAGCCGGAGACGGTGCCGAGCAGGAACCCGGAGGCGACGGCGGTGCGCCCGGCGGCCGTACGCGAGCGCCGGAAGGCGGCGGCGGAGAGTTCCACGAAGAACCGGCCGGCCCCGGAGAGGTCCAGCACCGCGCCGTAGATGGTGAACAGCACGATGTACGTCGCCGCGACGTCGAGCGGGGTGCCGTAGAAGCCGCTGTCGGAGTTGTAGAGGCCGTCGACGATCTGTCCGAAGTCGAGGCCGGCGTGGGCCACCGGCCAGGACTGGGGCAGCAGCCCGCCGTAGTAGCCGTAGCCGAGGAAGACCACGCAGACGGCCGGCAGGATCCAGCCGGTGGTGCGCCGGCACGCCTCCAGCAGCAGGATCAGCAGGACGGTGCCCATCGCCACGTCCATGCCGACGAGCAGGCCCTGCCGGTCGAGGAAGGCGTCGTACCCGCCGCCGCCGTCGCCCAGGTCGACGGGCAGCACCGGGTAGAGGCAGCTGACCAGCGCCGCGCCGGCCAGGATCCAGTCCGGCAGGGTGGGGCCCCGGCGCCTGGGGCGCTCCGCCGGGACCGCGTCGCCCGGCCCGGTCGCGTCCGTGCGGCGCAGCCGCCGGGGCAGGCGCAGATCCGCCGGGTACGCCAGGAAGACCATCGGCAGGATGCCGGCCAGGAAGATGACCAGGTAGAACTTGCTCCCCTGCGGCAGCGGGTAGAACACCTGCCAGAGGGCGAGCAGCGCGATCGCCAACGTCGTTCCGGTGACCAGCACGCCGATCGGCCCGGAGAGTTCCCGCCCGGGCTTTTCGTCCTCGAACTGCGCGGCGAGTTCCCGTGGATCGGGCGCGGCACCGTCTGGATCGGACCGTTTGTCCGTCTCGCGCGGCAACGGAACCGGACCGCCATCCGGGGTGGACTCGGGGCCCACGGTGGACGGCTGCGGGGCGGGTTCGCCGGAGGAACGCACTGGTGGCACGAGGGGGCACGATACGCGAATTAGATACCGGGCGGAACATTGCTGATCATGATTGCAGCCAGTAATTAATTGGGACTCGCGATTACACAGAGAGACTGTAATTGGGTCCGGATATGCGGCAGGATGCGCGCCCTGATTGGTAAGAATGCGGCAAGCCGGGAGCGGGTCGCATCCGATGCGTCCACTCTGGTCCGGTAGCAGCGCGTTTCCGGCCCACCCCCGCGCGGCCGCCGCCGCGCCGTCGGCACCGCACCGGGCGATGACGCAGGGTAGTTTTCGTCGCTCTCCGTTGCCGGATGGGCCCTGACCAGGGTGCCTGTACCCCTACCGCCCGGCCCCTATCACCCCGGCGACACACCCCACCGGATCCGGTGGGGGTGTCGGAACGTCCGGTGGGGGGTGTCGGATCCGGAGGTTAGGGTCGGGCGATGACCACGGCTCCACCACTCATCCAGGCGCGGGCGCTGGTGAAGCGGTTCGGCGACTTCACCGCCGTCGACGGCATCGACGTCGAGGTGCGGGCCGGCGAGGCGTTCGGCTTCCTCGGGCCCAATGGCGCCGGCAAGTCCTCCACCATGCGGATGATCGGCTGCACCTCCCCGCCCAGCGGCGGCGAGCTGCGCATCCTCGGCATGGATCCGGTGCGCGACGGGCCGGCGATCCGGGCCCGCCTCGGCGTCTGCCCGCAGCTCGACAACCTGGATCCCGAGCTGACCGTCCAGGAGAACCTCACCACCTACGCGCGCTACTTCGGCATCTCCCGGCGGGTGGCCCGGGCGCGGGCCGCCGAGCTGCTCGACTTCGTCCAGCTCACCGAGCGGGCCGACAGCAGGGTGGAGCCGCTCTCCGGCGGCATGAAGCGGCGGCTGACCATCGCCCGCGCGCTGGTCAACGAGCCCGAGATCGTCCTGCTCGACGAGCCGACGACCGGCCTGGACCCGCAGGCCCGGCACCTGGTGTGGGAGCGGCTGTTCCGGCTCAAGCAGCAGGGCGTCACGTTGGTCCTCACCACGCACTACATGGACGAGGCGGAGCAGCTCTGCGACCGCCTGGTGGTGATGGACGGCGGGCGGATCGTCGCCGAGGGCTCGCCCCGGGCGCTGATCGACCGGCACTCCACCCGGGAGGTCGTCGAGCTGCGGTTCGCCGCCGAGTCCCAGGAGGCGTTCGCCGGCAAGCTCGACGGGCTGGGGGAGCGCGTCGAGGTGCTGCCCGACCGGATCCTGCTCTACGTGCCCGATGGCGACGCGGCCGTCGCCGAGGTCGGCGAGCGGGGGCTGCACCCGGCCAACGTGCTGGTCCGGCGCAGCAGCCTGGAGGACGTCTTCCTCCACCTCACCGGCCGCACCCTGGTCGACTGACAGCGCGTCCGGTCGCTCGTCGTCGATCCGGTGCCGGTCGTCCGGCGCGACCGGGTGGGTGCGGCGGCGTCGGCCGTTACGTAGCATCGGCGGGCCGGCGGCACGTCGACCGCCCGCCGACGCACACGGGGGTGTCATGTCGGAGTTGGAGTTCCAGTCCCGCCGCCAGGCCGGGCTCGCCGCGCTCTATCTGGGCGTCTTCGCGACGATCTGGTTCAGCGTGCCGGCCGCCGAGCAGCCGCTGCGCGCCCTGCTGGTGGTCGCGAGCGGCGCGGCCCTGGTCACGGCGGTGATCGGCGCCGTCGTCGTGGCCCGCAGCCGGGGAGCCGGGGGCGTCGCGCACGACCGCGCCGCCGACCGCCGCTACCTTCTGATCGTCCTGGCCGAGTTCGCCGCCGCCGGGCTCGGCGCCGTCGTGCTCGCCCTCGTCGGCTGGTCGGAGTTCATCCCGGTGCTGGTCGGCGCCGTGGTGGGGCTGCACTTCTTCCCCCTCGTCCCGGTGCTGCGCGACCCGCTGCTGTGGCCGCTCGGGGTGGCGGTGTGTGCCGTCGCCGTGGCCGGGCTGGTCACCGCGCTCGTCTCGGCGGTGCCGGCGGGGCTCGTCGTCGGCACCGGCACCGGGCTGCTGCTGCTCGCCTACGCGGTGCAGGCGCTGCTGCGCGCGGCCCGTAAGCGCTGACGGGGCGACGGAGTCGCCGGCCTGTCGTACCCGCGAGGTAGTAAGGCCGTGGTGGACGCGGAGCGAGACGGGGGTGGTCGCGTGAGCGTGGCGCAGTCGGCGCGGGAACGCGCGCGCCCGAGGTTGCCGCGGGTGCCGGCGCTCGCGGTGCTGGCGCACCATCTCGTCGGCTACCGGCGCACCTGGCGGGCGGGGATCTTCTCGTCGTTCCTGCTGCCGGTGCTGACCGTCCTCGGCTTCGGCGTCGGCGTCGGCTCCTACATCGACCAGGGCATCGACGGGGTGAGCTACCTCGACTGGATCGTGCCCGGCCTGATCGCGTCGACCGCGTTGCAGACGGCCGTCAGCGAGTCGACGTGGCCCGTGTTCGGCAACTTCCAGTGGGTCAGGACCTACTTCGCGCAGAGCGCGGCGCCACTGCGGGTGGGCGACATCCTCGGCGGGCACCTGGCCTTCGTGGTGTTCCGGGTGGTCACCACCGTCGCGGCGTTCCTGCTGGTGACGGCCCTGTTCGGGGCGCTGCGCTCGCCGTGGGCGCTCGCCGCGCTGCCGGTGACGGCGTTGCTCGGGCTGGCGGTCGCCGCGCCGACCTTCGCGTACGCGTCGGTGGTCTCCGTCGACAGTTGGCTCGCGATGCTGCTCCGCTTCGCGGTGATCCCGATGACGCTCTTCGCCGGCGTGTTCTTCCCCGTCGAGTCGCTGCCCCTGGCGCTGCGCTGGCTGGCGTACGCGACCCCGCTCTGGCACGGCGTGGACCTGTGCCGGGCGGCGGCGCTCGGCGTCGTTCCGCAGTGGTCGGTCGCCGGTCACCTGCTCTACCTCGCGGCCTGGGCGGCCGGCGGCTGGCTGCTGGCCCGGCGCGCGTTCCGTCGCAGGCTGGTCGTCTAGGAGGAGTCGCAGTGGTCGCTCTCGTCCTGCCCCGGCTGGCCGCCGCGTCCCGCCGGTCGGTCTCCGTGGCCGAGCGCAACGTCGCGGCCCTGAAGACCGTCTACTGGCTGCTGCTCGTCTCCGGGTTCGTGGAGCCGCTGCTCTACCTGCTCTCCATCGGCGTCGGGGTCGGCACGCTGGTCGGCGACCTCACGCTGCCCGGCGGCGAGGTCGTCACCTACGCGGCGTTCGTCGCGCCGGCCATGCTCGCGTCGTCGGCCATGTCCGGCGCGCTGTCGGAGACGACCTTCAACTTCTTCGGCAAGATGAAGCAGATGAAGCTGTACGACGGGGTGATCGCCACCCCGGTGCAGCCGTTCGAGATCGCGCTGGGGGAGCTGCTCTGGGCGATGCTGCGCGGCAGCGCGTACTCGGCCGCCTTCCTGGTGGTGATGGTGGTGATGGAGCTGACCACCGCGGCGCGGGCGCTGGTCGCCTTCCCGGCGGCCGTGCTGGTCGGCTTCGCCTTCGGCGCACTGGGCATGGCGATCACCACCTTCATGCGCAGCTGGCACGACTTCGACCTGATGTCGGCGGCCCAGTTCACCCTCTTCCTCTTCTCCGGCACGTTCGTCCCCGCCGAGGCCTACCCGGCTGCGCTGCGCTGGGCGGTGGAGGTGACGCCGCTCTACCGCGCGGTGCACCTCATCCGCGGCGTCTCGGTGGGCGCGGCCGGCTGGGAGTGGGTGCTCGACGTGCTCTACCTGCTCGCGGCGATGGTCCTGGGGCTGCTGGTCGCCTCGCGCCGGATGGGCAGGTTGCTCTACGGCTAGGGCCTGTTTCATAAGAACTGGCGGCCTGCGGCGGGCCCGGACGACGACCGGCGGCGTTGCGGTTTCGTCCGGATACAACACCGGTATCAGGAC
>NZ_JBEZEV010000094.1:0-24755 GCF_040649055.1 Micromonospora sp. NPDC049060 | reverse complement strand
TAGGGTGCACGACGTGCCGGATCATGCCGAACCGCCCCACGCCTCGCGCGGCGCCCGCGCCCCCCGCCGCCCCGGGCCCGCCCCCCCGCCCGCGGGGGCCGGGGGGCCGCGGCCCGCCGGCCGCCGAGGGCCGTCTGCGCTCCGGTGCTCAGAGGCTGCCGCGGAAGGTGTCGCAGGACTTCGGGTCGCCGGTGTCGTAGCCCCGGGTGAACCACTCCTTGCGCTGGGCGGAGGAGCCGTGGGTGAACTCGTCCGGGTTCACCGGCCGGTTGGCCCGCTTGGAGATGGCGTCATCGCCGATCTTCTCGGCGGCGTCGACGGCCTGCTGGATGTCCTGCTCGCTGATGCTGGTGAAGATCTTCTGGCCGCTCGCGTCGGCGGTGCCGGTCGCGTTCTTCGCCCACGCGCCGGCGTAGCAGTCGGCCTGCAGCTCCAGCTTCACCGAGAGCTGGTTGGCGTTGTCCGGGTCGCGCTGCTGCTGGCGGCGCATCTCGGCCTCCGTGCCGAGCAGGTCCTGCACGTGGTGGCCGTACTCGTGGGCGAGCACGTACGGCTGGGCG
Organism: Micromonospora sp. NPDC049060; assembly: GCF_040649055.1. Taxonomy (NCBI): domain Bacteria; kingdom Bacillati; phylum Actinomycetota; class Actinomycetes; order Micromonosporales; family Micromonosporaceae; genus Micromonospora; species Micromonospora sp. NPDC049060. The sequence goes on along the minus strand of NZ_JBEZEV010000094.1, from coordinate 24,195 downwards.
AACTCGCCGGAGGCGCCGAGCTGCTGGGCGAGCACCTGGTAGAAGGTGAGGTCGATGTAGACCTGGTCGTCGGCGGGGCAGTAGAACGGGCCGACGCCGGAGTCGGCCTGCCCGCAGGCGGTGTTGACGCCCTGGCTGAAGAACACCGTCTTCGACGGGCGGTACTGCTCGCCGAACGCCTCGGGCAGGGCCTTCTGCCAGTACGCCTGGATGGAGTTGACGTAGAGCGTGTTGCGGCAGTCGAGCTGCTGGAGCGCGTCCTCGGCCGAGCACTTCTGCTCCAGTGACGAGTTGTCGCCCTGCGGCTCGTCGCCGCCGCTGGTGGCCGCGTTCAGGCCGAAGCCGCCGCCGACGAGCGCGACGAGCACGGCGATGACGAGGCCGACGATGCCGCCCCGACCGCCGCCGATCGGGATGGGTATGCCGCCCAGCCCGCCGCCTCCGCCGGATCCTCGCCGGTCGTCCACCTGGCTGGTGTCGACCCGCGCGTTCTCGTTCAGCTCCATGTCTACCCCGATCACCGATTTGATCCGTTTTGGTGGTTGCGGTACCGGACCGGGTCCGGACGGCGATTCGGTACCCGATGATCTTGATCGGTAATCCGGCGGGGCGATCCGGCGGCGCCCGGTACACTTGGGCCCGTGCTGCTCTGCGAAGGCTGAACCGCCCCGCGCCGACGGGCCTCGTGCCCGCCGGCGCTTTCGCGTGCCCTGAGTCAGCCCTTCCAGACCCCGAGAGCGAGTCCTCCGACATGATCACTGCCACCGGCCTGGAGCTGCGCGCCGGCGCCCGGATCCTGCTGTCCGACACCACGCTGCGGGTGCAGCCGGGTGACCGGATCGGCCTGGTCGGCCGCAACGGCGCCGGCAAGACCACCACGCTGAAGGTGCTCGCCGGCGAGGGCCAGCCGTACGCCGGTCAGCTCGATCGCCGCAGCGCCATCGGTTACCTCCCGCAGGACCCCCGCACCGGCGACCTGGAGGTCACCGGCCGCGACCGGGTGCTCTCCGCCCGGGGCCTGGACGTGCTGATGGCCCAGATGAAGGAGATCGAGGCCAAGCTCGCCGACGGCGCCGACGACCGGCTGGTCCGCCGCTACGGCGCGCTGGAGGACCAGTTCGCCTCCCTCGGCGGGTACGCGGCCGAGGCCGAGGCCGCCCGGATCTGCGCCAACCTCGGCCTGCCGGACCGGGCGCTCGCCCAGACCATCGGCACGCTCTCCGGCGGTCAGCGCCGCCGCATCGAGCTGGCCCGGATCCTGTTCCGCGACGCGGGCGAGAACGGCGGCGGCATCCTGCTGCTCGACGAGCCGACCAACCACCTCGACGCCGACTCGATCACCTGGCTGCGCAGCTTCCTCGCCAACCACAAGGGCGGCCTGATCGTGATCTCCCACGACGGCTCGCTGCTGGAGTCGGTGGTCAACAAGGTGTGGTTCCTCGACGCCACCCGCTCCGTGGTCGACGTCTACAACCTGGGCTGGAAGGCGTACCTGGAGGCCCGCGAGACCGACGAGCGGCGCCGCCGCCGGGAGCGGGCCAACGCCGAGAAGAAGGCCGGCGCGCTGATGGCGCAGGCCGACAAGATGCGGGCCAAGGCCACCAAGACCGTCGCCGCGCAGAACATGGCCCGCCGGGCCGAGAAGCTCATCTCCGGCCTGGAGGAGGTACGCGTCTCCGACCGGGTGGCGAAGGTGCGCTTCCCGAACCCGGCCCCGTGCGGCAAGACCCCGCTCACCGCGACCGGCCTGTCGAAGTCGTACGGCTCGTTGGAGATCTTTACCGACGTGAACGTGGCGGTCGACCGGGGATCCCGGGTGGCCATCCTGGGGCTCAACGGCGCCGGCAAGACCACCCTGCTGCGGATGCTCGGCGGCCTGCTGGAGCCGGACACCGGCGAGGTGCACGCCGGCCACGGCCTGCGGCTCGGCTACTACGCGCAGGAGCACGAGACGCTCGACGTGGACCGTACGGTGCTGGAGCACATGCGCAGCGCCGCCATCGAGCAGACCGACACCGACCTGCGCAAGATCCTCGGGGCGTTCCTGTTCTCCGGCGACGACGTGGACAAGCCGGCTGGGGTGCTCTCCGGCGGCGAGAAGACCCGGCTCGCGCTGGCGACCCTGGTCTGCTCCGGGGCGAACGTGCTGCTGCTCGACGAGCCGACGAACAACCTCGACCCGGTCAGCCGGGAGCAGGTGCTCGACGCCATCGCCCGCTACCCGGGGGCGATCGTGCTGGTCACCCACGACCCCGGCGCGGTCATGGCGCTGAAGCCCGACCGCGCCATCCTGCTCCCCGACGGCGACGAGGACGCCTGGAGCGACGACCTCCTCGAACTGGTCGAACTGGCCTGACTGTGAGGCTGGCCGGGTCGGCCCGAAGGTGATGGGCTGATGGCTGGTGGCAGCGGACGTGACTCTTGCCCTGACTGGCCCACCCGGCCTGACCCACCCGGCCCGCCCCGCCCCGCCCCGGCCCGGCCCCGGCCCCGGCCCGGCCCCGGCCCCGGCCCGGCCCGTTGATCATGAGGTTGTTGCCCTCCGCCCCGGCGTGTCGCGACAACAACTTCATGATCGACCAGGCGGGAGCCAGGCAGGGCGACCACGCGGGAGCCCAGGCGGGAACCGGGGGGCGACCCGGCAGGAACCGGGCGGGGCGCACCGGGTGGGGTGGCCCGGTGGGGTGGTGTGCGGTTTGCGGTGGGTGCGGGTGGGGCGTGCAGTCAGCGCAGCAGGCCGAGCAGGTGGGGCAGGACGCCCGAGGTGGCCAGGATGACCAGGCCGATGGCGATGAAGACCGCCGGGACGAGCCAGTGGCCGACGCGCCCGACGAGCCGCGTCACCCGGGGGTGCCCGCCCAGCCACGCCCCGGCGGCGCACCACAGCGCGATGAGCACCACGAAGACCAGCAGGAAGACCGCGCCGTCGGCCGGGCCGAGCGCCCGGAACACCGGCACGTAGACGGCGATGTTGTCGGCGCCGTTGGCGATCGTCACCGCGGCCACGCCGAGCGTCGAGCCGACCACCGCCGGGGCGTCGTCGGCGTCGTCACGCAGCAGCGCGCGGACACCGAGGGCGACCGGCAGCAGGCCGAGCAGCCCGGTCCACGGCTCGGGCACCACCAGCAGCCCGGCCGCGACCACCGTGCTGGCCAGCGCGAGCGCGCCGATGCCCAGGTACTGCCCGGCGACGATCTGCCAGGTGCGCGGCCGGCCGGTGGTGCGGGCGGCGACGAAGAACAGGGTCAGGACGACGATGTCGTCGATGTTGGTGGCGGCGAACACCACGGCGGCGCCGGCCGCGGTGCCCAACAGGTCGATCACGCCAGCAGGGTACGGCGCGGTCACCCGTCACCCCCGGCGCCGGGGCCGGGCGGGCCCCGGGCCGCGTCGGGAGCATCACGCTATCGGGAAGCTGACATTGCATAGCGTGTCGGTTGGCGAAGAGTTGATATCTGGCGCATGATCGTTCGAGGCGGTCTAATAGGTGGGACCGTATCCGAACCGCACAGTCTGGGACGTGAGGACACAGCATGGCAGCCACTGGCACAGCCACCAGCACTGAGAAGGGTCGCCGGATCGTCGGAGCCGAGCGTCAGACGCTCGCCAAGGACCTGGTAAAGCGGTACACCTCGGGTGAGAGCATCCGCGCGCTCGCGGCCTCGACCGGCCGTTCCTACGGGTTCATCCACCGGGTGCTCACCGAGTCCGGGGTTCAGCTGCGGCAGCGTGGCGGCGCCCGACGCCGCAAGAAGGCGTGACCCGCCCACCAGCGTCGTCCATCAGCGCCGCTCCCCGGATCGCTCGGTGACCGCCGAGACGACCGGGGTCCGGCTGGAATGCGACGGGCCGGTCGCGACGGTCACGTTGTGCCGGCCCGACGTGCTCAACGCGCAGACCCCGGCGATGTGGCGCGCGATGAGCGACTTCTCGCGGAACCTCCCCGGCGACGTCCGCGTCGTGGTCGTACGCGGCGAGGGGCGGGCGTTCTCCGCCGGCCTCGACCTGTCGGTGGCCGGTGCGTCCGGTCCGGGGTCGTTCGCCGAGCTGGCCACCCTGCCCGAGCAGGAGTGCGCCGACCGGATCGCGGAATACCAGGGCGGCTTCACCTGGCTGCACCGTCCCGACGTCGTCACCGTCGCCGCCGTGCAGGGGCACGCGATCGGCGCCGGCTTCCAGCTGGCGCTCGCCTGCGACCTGCGCGTGCTCGCCGAGGACGCGAAGCTCTCCATGGCCGAGGTGACACTCGGCCTGGTCCCGGATCTCGCCGGCACCGGCCGCCTGGTCGACCTGGTCGGCTACAGCCGTGCCCTGGAGATCTGCGCGACCGGCCGGCGGATGGACGCCGCCGAGGCGGACCGGATCGGTCTGGCCACCCTGGTGGTGCCGAACGCCGAGCTGGACGCCGCGGTGCGTGACCTGACCGCCGGGCTGCTGGCCAACGACCGCAACGCGGTGGTGGAGATCAAGGCACTGCTGGCCGGCGCGACCGGTCGGTCCGCCGCCGACCAGCAGCGGGCCGAGCGGGAGGCGCAGACCCGCCGGCTGCGTGATCTCGCCGGGCGGGGAGAGTAAGTCGTAAGGACCGTTCGGGAAGATCAGGGTTACGGTCGAGGTTGTCAGAGTCGTCGGGAGAATTGACCTGACGGTGCGGTCAGCCCGACGACCCGGAGGTGAACGTGTCCCACTCGATGTCGGGCGGCGGCATGACCGGTTGGAGCATGCTCCGGTCGATGCGCAACCGCGACGAGATCTCCACCCACCGACTCAAGCGCGGGGTGGCCCGCAGGATCGTGGCCTTCGCCGGGCCCTACCGCCGGGACATCGTCGTCTTCCTGGTCACGGTGGTGCTGGCCGCCGTCATCGGCGTCGCCACCCCGGTGCTCGCCGGCGACGTCATCGACACGATCACCCGGGGCGGCGCCGACGCCGGCAGCGCGGTGGTCCGGCTGGCCCTCGTCATCGCCGGGCTGGCGGTGTTCGACGCGCTGCTCTCCCTCGCCCAGCGGTGGTATTCGGCCCGCATCGGCGAGGGCATCATCCTCGACCTGCGCACCCGGGTCTACGACCACGTCCAGCGGATGCCGCTGCAGTTCTTCACCCGCACCCAGACCGGTGCGCTGGTCAGCCGGCTCAACAACGACGTGCTCGGCGCGCAGCGGGCGTTCACCTCGACGCTGTCCGGGGTGGTCAGCAACGTCATCCAGCTCGTGCTCACCGCCGCGGTGATGTTCACCCTCTCCTGGCAGATCACCGCGCTCTCCCTGGTGCTGCTGCCGGTCTTCATCATCCCGGCCCGCCGGGTCGGCAAGCGGCTCGCCGAGATCACCCGGGAGTCCTACAACCTCGACGCGAAGATGAACGCGACGATGACCGAGCGGTTCGGCGTCTCGGGCGCGTTGCTCGTCAAGCTCTTCGGCCAGCCCGAGGTGGAGGCGCGCCGGTTCGCCGGGCGGGCCGAGCGGGTCCGCGACATCGGCATCCAGTCCGCGATGTACTCGCGGACCTTCTTCGTGGCGATGCTGCTGGTCGCCTCGCTGGCCCAGGCGCTCACCTATGGGCTCGGTGGCTGGCTGGCGGTCACCGGCAACGTCAGCGCCGGCACCGTGGTGACCCTCGCCCTGCTGCTCACCCGCCTCTACGGCCCGCTGACCGCGCTGTCCAACGTCCGGGTCGACGTGATGAGCGCGCTGGTCTCCTTCGACCGGGTCTTCGAGGTGCTCGACCTGAAGCCGACGATCGAGGAGCGGCCCGACGCGGTGCCGGTGCCCCGGGCCAGCGGCCGGGTCGAGTTCCGCGACGTCCGGTTCCGCTACCCCAGTGCCGCCGAGATCTCGCTCGCCAGCCTGGAGGAGGTCGCCGCCCTCGACCGTACGATCAACGAGCCCGTGCTCAAGGGCGTCTCGTTCGCGGTCGAGCCGGGGCAGATGGTGGCGCTTGTCGGCCCCTCAGGGGCCGGCAAGTCGACGCTGTCCATGCTGATCTCCCGCATCTACGACGTCACCGACGGGCAGGTGCTGGTCGGCGGGGTCGACGTCCGCGACGCCACCCTCGCCTCGCTGCGCGACGAGATCGGCGTGGTCACCCAGGATTCGCACCTGTTCCACGAGACCATCGCCGAGAACCTGCGCTATGCCAAGCCGGACGCCACCGACGACGAGATCTGGGCGGCCCTGGCCGGGGCGCAGGTCGCCGACCTGGTCCGGTCGCTGCCCGAAGGGCTGGAGACCCTCGTCGGCGAGCGCGGCTACCGCTTCTCCGGCGGCGAGAAGCAGCGCATCGCCATCGCCCGGCTGCTGCTCAAGGCCCCGTCGATCGTGATCCTCGACGAGGCGACGGCGCACCTCGACTCGGAGAGCGAGGCCGCCGTGCAGCGGGCGCTGTCGGTGGCGCTGACCGGGCGTACCGCGCTGGTGATCGCGCACCGGCTCTCGACCGTCCGCGACGCCGACCAGATCCTGGTGCTCGACGACGGGCGGATCGTCGAGCGAGGGCGGCACGAGGAGTTGGTGGCCGTGGGCGGGCTCTACGCCGAGCTCTACCGCACCCAGTTCGCGGTCGCCGACTCGCCGACCCCGTACGTCGACGCGACCGGGCCCGAGCCGGTGGCCGTGCCGCCGCTGCGGCCCTACCTCGCCGACGAGGCGCTGCCGCCAGCGGCGGCCAACTGACGTTGCCGCCGGCCGCGCCAACCTGCCGGCCGCGTAATCCGCCGGCCACGGCCAACCGTCGGCGCCGCAGCCAACTGACGCGCGGCCGACCGACGTCTCAGCCGGTCGCGACCGCCGCCCGCAACTCCCCGAACGCGGCGCCGAGCGTCTCGGGGGTGAAGTGCGCGTTCAGGCCGCTGGGGTTGGGCAGCACCCAGAGCCGGGCGTCGGCCAGCCGCTGCGGCTGCGGCCCGAAGGCGGCCTTCGGCCGGGCGAACCCGATCCGGTACGCGGTGACCCCGACCACGGCCACCCACCGGGGGCGGTACCGCTCGACCTTGCCGGTGAGGATCTCCGCGCCCTCGACCAGCTCGGCCGGGGTCAGCTCGTCGGCCCGGGCGCTGGCCCGCGCGACCATGTTGCTGATGCCCAGCCCGTACCCCGGCAGCTCGTCCTGCTCGCTGGGGTGCAGCAGCCGGGGCGTGAACCCGCCCCGGTGCAGCGCTGGCCAGAACCGGTTGCCCGGCCGGGCGAAGTGCCACCCGGTCGCGGCCGACCACAGGCCCGGATTGATGCCCACGAAGAGCACGTCCAGGCCGGGGGCGATGACGTCGGGGATGGTGCGCTCCGCCGCCGCGGCGAGTTCCTCCCCCGTCGGCCGCGGATACCGCCCGGCCGCCCGCGCCACCCGCGTCCGTCGCCGGAGAGGCGATCCGGCAGGCGATCCGTCGGCGGGCGGTCCGTCGGCGGGCGCGGCCATCACAGGCTCCGCAGCACGCCGCCGTCGACCGGCACGGTGACCCCGGTCAGGTAGCTCGCGGCGGGGGAGAGCACGAACGCGGCCACCCGGCCGAACTCGTCCGGCGCGCCGATGCGGCGCAGCGGAATGGCCGCCTCGGCCTCCGCGCGGGCCCGGTCGGGGTCGCCGGTGGCGGCGAAGAGCTCCACGTTGCGGTCGGTCATGATCCGTCCGGGCAGCAGGCCGACCACCCGCACGCCCCGGGGCCCGTACTCGTCGGCGACGTCCTTGGCCATGCCCACCAGGCCGGGGCGCAGGCCGTTGGAGATGCCCAGGCCGGGCACCGGCCCGCGCGCCGAGGTCGACAGGACCAGCCCGACCGCCCCGCCCCCGTCTGCGGCCAGGTTCTCGGCGACGGTGCGGACCATCCGGACGGTGCCGAGGAAGACCGTCTCGAAGGAGCGGCGCCACTGCTCGTCGGTGATCGAGGCGGCGCTGCCCGGCGGCGGCCCGCCGACCGAGACCAGCGCCCCGTCGAGCCGTCCGAAGTGCTCCCGGGCCGCCGCCACGAGGCGCTCCGGCGTCTGGGCGTCGGCCAGGTCGGCGGTCAGCCCGACCGCATGCTCCGGCCCGCCGAGGCGGTGCGCGGCGGCGGCCACCGCGTCGGCGTCGCGGGCGGAGAGCACCACCCGGGCGCCGTCGGCGACGAGACACTGCGCGGTGGCGAAGCCCAGCCCTCGGGAGGCGCCGGTGAGTACGTACACCCGATCGGTCAGTCCGAGATCCATGCCGTCGATCCTGCCGCACCCGGCCGGATCCGCCAGCGGGGCCCTCGGGCCGGTGCGGGCCGGCCCGGCGGGCGCTCAGCGGCGGGCGGTCCGGCGGGGAACGTTTCAGCGGCGGGCGGTTCAGCGGCGGGCGGGACGCAGCAGGCGTACCCGACCGGCGAGCTGGACCGCGACGGCCCCGTCGGCGCGCCCCCACGCCGGCAGCCGACGCGGGCGCGGCGGGGTGTGCCCGTCGTAGCGTTGGGCGGCCTCGCGCGCGGCCAGTTCCTCCGCGCCGAGCGGCGGCAGTGCGCCCTGGTCGCGCAGGTCGCGGGCCAGGTCCCAGCCGTCGCGCAGCGAGCCCCCGGTCGGCCGCCCCGTCGCCCAGCGGGCGAAGGTCTCCGGCCACCGGGGAGCGAGACCGGCGGCGAGCAGCGGCCAGTGCCGGGCCACCTCCCCGGCGCGCTTGCGCAGCAGCGCGGTCCCGGCGGCGGCGAGCGCCGCCGGGTCGAAGCCCGCCGGCACCGGGCCGCCGGCGACCAGCGCCGCCACCAGCGCCGCCTGCCGCTCGGCCAGGTCGCCGCTCACGTCACCACCGGGAAGCCGGACGCGGCGGCGAGGGCGTCCAACTCGGCGCGGAGCACCGGGGCGGGCGGGTAGTGCCCGTCGCGTTCCAGCAGGAACGCCGGCGGCCGGCGGCGGGCGCACAGCTCGCGGATCAGGTCGAGCACCGCCGGGGGCACCGGATCGGTGTGCGTGTCGTGGTAGTAGCCGCCGTGCTCGGCGCCGCCCGCCACGTGCACGTAGGAGACCCGCTCCAGCGGCAGCCGGTCGAGCAGCGCCAGCGGGTCGGTGCCCCGGTTGCGGGCGTTGGCGTACACGTTGGCGACGTCCAGCAGCAGGAACGCGCCGGTGCGGTCCAGGATCTCGGTGAGGAAGTCGGCCTCGTCCAGCTCGTCGTCGGGCCAGTCGAACAGGGCCGCGATCGGTTCCAGCGCGAGCGGCACCGGCAGCGCGGCCTGCGCGCGGGCGACGTTGGCGCAGACCGCGTCGACCGCCTCCCGGCTGCGGGGCAGCGGCAGCAGGTGACCGGCCTCGACGCCGCCGGCCCGGACGAAGGCGATGTGCTCGCTGACCAGCGGCGCCCCGACCAGCTCCGCCACCGCGCCCAGGTGGGCGACGCGCGCCGGGTCGACCGGCTCCGCGCCGCCGAGGGAGAGGCGGACGCCGTGCGGTACGACCGTCACGCCGCGCTCGCGCAGCGCGGCCAGCCCGGCGGGCGGTGGCCCGGTCGCGGCGACACTCTCCGCGACCACCTCGACGAAGCGCAGCCCGGGCAGGTCGGCGACGAACCCGGCGATCTCCGGCCGCCAGCCGATGCCGACGCCGGCGGGGCCGGTCATCCGCCGCACCCGCCTCCGCCGCAACCCCCTCCGCCGCCGCACGAGCTGCCCCCGCTGCACGAGCTGCCGCCGCCGCATCCGCCGCCGGTCGAGGAGGCGCCGGAGCCGCTGATCGCCTGGCGCTGGATCTCGGCCTGGCTGGCGAAGCCGGGGTCCATGGCGTAGAGCGACGCGGTGCCGAACAGCGCGACCCCCATCGCGGCGCCCGCCGCGCCGTAGGTGGCGTAGGCGGGGGCCGAGGCGGGCGCGAGGTAGGTGTGCTGACGCCGCAGGCCGCGCAGGGCCTGAGTGGCGGCGCGGGTGCGCCACGGCACCCGGTACAGGAGGACGGCCACGACGATCAGCGGGAGCTGGCTCAGCACGAGCCAACCCACGGGACGGTCGTTGCCCAGGCCGGCGAAGATGCGCAACACGCCGACCAGCAGCAGGGCGGTGAGCAGGAACGCGCCCCGGCGCAGCGCGGCCCGGCGGGCCGGCGCGAGCGCGAGCCCGCGCTGCTCCAGACTCGTCCGGAGCTGGTCGAGCGCCCGGACCACCCACTCGTCGCGGGCCAGTTCCCGGGTGGTGGTGTTCCGGCCGGCCGCGAAGTGGATGGCCTGGTCCAGCGGCGTGATCCCGGCCGGCAGCGCACCGCCGGTGGTGAGCCGCCGGTCCGGGCGTACGCCGATGGCCCCGCTGCTGCGCAGCCCGCCGAGCGAGGCCCAGATCGCCAACTGCTGCCCGCCGTTGAGGTAGGCGACCTGCTGTGGGCCGAGCTGACCCACGTCGCCCACCTGCGGCCCGGCGAGGACCGAGAGCCGGTGGACGACCGTGCCGACGATGATCACGACGGCTGCGAGGAGATAGACCGCGAGGAAGGCGGGACCGGAGATGCCCCAGGTGTCACCAGGTGCGGCGAGGACGGTCATGTGCTGCTCCTGTCGGGCGAGGGGGATCGCGACCCAATTGTGGAGCAGGCCCGCCAGGGCGGATCCACCGCGTGGACCGAGTTACCGGACCGATACGCAGTGGCGCGGGGGCGGCCGGTCAGCGGCGGCGGACGGCCTCCTCGACCAGGTCGAGCACCGGGCCGAGGTCGCCGGCGGGGCGGCCCATCGCCAGGTGCAGCACCAGGCCGTCGTAGGCGAGTTCGAGGAACTGGGCCAGCACGTCGATCGGCATGTCCTCGCGGAGCACGCCCGCCTCCCGCTGCCGGGCCAGCCGGTCGCGGGTCGCCTCGGCGATCGCCGCCGACCGTTCCGCCCACCGCCTGGCGAACGCCGGGTCGGTCCGGAGCCGCCGGGACACCTCCAGTTGGCTGCCCAGCCAGCCGGTGGTGTCGGGGGAGACCGCACCGGCCAGGAGGTCCCGCATGACCTGGACCAGGCCGTTGCGGGCGACCGTCTCCACCATGGCCGCGGCGTCGTCCTCGGCCACCGCCAGGAAGAGCGAGTCCTTGTCGCGGAAGTGGTGGAAGATCGCGCCCCGGGACAGCCGGGTGGCCTCCTCCAGCCTGCGGACGGTGGCGCCCTCGTAGCCGTGCCGGGCGAAACAGGCCCGCGCGGCGGCGAGGATCTCCTGCCGGCGCGCGTCGAGCTGGTCCTGACTTACTCTGGGCACGGGTCGATGGTGACAGCTCGCCCTCCGCCATGCAAACCGTACGTACGGCTTGGTTTGGCCGCGCGCATGATCATCCAAGGTCGGCGCGTCGGTTTAGGATCGGCCGGTGATGCCACTTCCCACCGCCGTCGCGGTCCCCGCCGCACCGCTGACCGTCGCGGCCGTGCAGGCCGAGCCCGTCCCCGGCGACGTGGCCGGCAACGCGGCGAGCGCCGCCCGGCTGGTCCGACAGGCCACGGAGCGGGGCGCCCGGGTGACCGTGCTGCCAGAGCTCTTCCTGCCCGCGTACCACCTGCCGACGCTCGCGGCCGATCCGGCCGGCACCGACGTCGCGGCCGACGCGGCGGCCGGGGTGGACGACCCCCGGCTGGACCCGCTGCGCGAGGCGGCCCGCGACGGCGACGCCGCCGTGGTGGTCGGCGCCGCCGTCCGGCACCCGGACGGCCGGCGGACGATCTCCGCCCTGCTGGTCGACCGCGCTGGCGAGGTCCACGTCGGCTACGACAAGCAGCAGTTGTGGAGTGGTGAGCGGGAACTGTTCGTCGCCGGTGACCGGGGTGCCACCCTGCTCGTCGACGACTGGCGGCTCGGGCTCGGCATCTGCTACGACGGCTGCTTCCCCGAGCACGGCCGGGCCGCGGCGGCCGACGGGGCGCACGGCTACCTCTGCCCGAGCGGCTACCTGGCCGGCTCCGAGCACCGCCGCGACCTCTACTACGCGGCACGTGCGCTGGACAACACGATGTACGTGGTGTTCGCCAACCTCGTCGGCGGCGCCGACCCGTGGCGGTTCAACGGCGGCGCGGCGGTCTACGACCCGGAGGGCCGGCCGCTGGCCCGGGGCGCGGACACCGGCGAGGCCGTACTGGTCGTCGCGCTCGCCCCGGAGGCCCTCGCCGTGACCCGGGCGGCCCACTGCATGCTGCTCGACCGCCTGCCCCACCAGGGCGGCGCCCGCTCGGCGCTGTCGGCCTGACGGGCGCGGGAGGAGCCGGCACTGTCGCCGGGCGGTCGTGCTCCCGTAGGGTGCCCGAGTGCCGCTGCTCCTGCTGGACCTGGACAACACGCTGCTCGACAGGGCCGGTCCGTTCCGCGCCTGGGGGGAGCGTTTCCTGGCCGGTGTCGGCGCGCCGCCGACCGACATCGACTGGCTGCTGTCCATCGACGCCGACGGGCTGACCGACCGGTGGGACGTGGCCGACGCCGTGCGTGACCGCTACGGGCTGCGGATCCCGTCCATCGACCTGGTCGAGGAGCTGCACGACGGCGTGGTGGCCAACATCCGGCTCGATCCGCTTGTCGCCTGCGCGCTGCGGATCGCCGACGAGGCCGGCTGGACGCCCGTGGTGGTCAGCAACGGCGGGGTACGCCAGCAGGAGGCCATGATCCGGCGTACCGGGCTGGACCGCTTCGTCGCCGACTGGGTCATCTCCGAGGAGGTCGGCGTCAGCAAGCCCAACCCGAGGATCTTCGCGCTGGCCGCCCGGCGGGTACGGCTGCCCCTGCGCGGCGCCTGGGTGGTCGGCGACGGGCCGGAGGCGGACATCGGGGGCGCCGCCGCCGTGGGCCTGCCCAGCGTCTGGCTGCACCGGGGGCGGAGCTGGGTCGACGACCGGTTCGCCCCCACCCGCACGGCGGACGGTCTGATCGCCGCCGTCGCGACGGTGCTCGCCGCCTGACGGGGCGCCGGGCCGGGGCTGGCGTAATTCGGTTGACCGGGGCGGCGTCGGACCGCGAGCATGGTCGGCGCATCGTGCAACCGGGTCCGCGCCCGGTCGAGGAGAGGGGGTCGGTCATGGCCGTCTTCGCAGGTCACTACCACCTGCCCCCATCAGCCTCGAGTAAGGGATCACCACCGCAGTGCGCGATCACGACCTTCCGGCGCGCGAGCGCCGTACCCGCGGCAAGCGCCGCTTCGACGACGACGAACAGCTCTTCCTGAAGCGCGGCCGGGCCGCTGAGCCCGCCCTCGCCGACCCCGACGCCGAGCCCGACCCCGACACGGGGGAGCGCTGGTCGTCCTGGGACGACGCCGTGCACGGCCCGCAGCCCCACCCCGAGTGGCTGGTCACCGAACTGGCCGCCAAGGACACCGAACTCGGGATGCTCAAGACCGGCAAGGAGGCGGACGTCCACCTGGTCCGCCGGGCGGTACCCGGCACCGACCGGTCCTGCCTGCTGGCGGCCAAGCGCTACCGGGACCCCCAGCACCGCCTCTTCCACCGCGACGCCGGTTACCTGGAGGGCCGGCGGGTCCGCCGGTCCAGGGAGAACCGGGCGATGGCCGGCCGTACCGCCTTCGGCCGGCAGATGATCGCCGGGCAGTGGGCGGCGGCCGAGTTCGCCGCGCTCGCCCGGCTCTGGGAGGTCGGCGCCCGCCACGGCACGATCACCGTCCCCTACCCGGTGCAGCTGCGCGGTACGGAGCTGATGCTGGAGTTCCTCGGCGACCAGGAGGAGGGGCTGGCCGCGCCCCGGCTGGCCCAGCTGCGGCCGGAGGCGGGGGAGCTGCGCGAGCTGTGGGGGCAGCTCGTCGACGCCCTCGTGGTGCTCGCCCGCGCCGGCCTCGCGCACGGTGACCTGTCGCCGTACAACCTGCTGGTGCACGCGGGGCGGCTGGTGCTCATCGACCTGCCGCAGGTGGTCGACGTGGTGGCCAACCCGCAGGGGCCGGAGTTCCTGGCCCGCGACGTGCGGGTGGTCGCCACCTGGTTCGCGGCCCGGGGCCTGCCCGAGGCGGACGCCGACCCGGCCGCGCTGAGCGCGCTGCTGCTGCGGGAGGCGGGGATCCGCTGACCGCGACGTCCCGGGTGGCCAGGCACCGGCCGCCCGGGACCCGGGTCACTGGAGGTAGCGCTCGACCGCCGGCTTGGGGCGCGTCCCCTGGGCGTCCGGGTCGCCGTGGGTCTCCCGGGCGGCCCGTCGCCGACGCAGCAGGTCCCAGCACTGGTCGAGGGACTCCTCCAGCTCGCGCAGCCGGGTGCGGGCGTCGTCGTCCGTGCCCGACTCGCCGGCCTGCGCGTCGGCGCGCAACCGGTGCTCCTCGTCGACCAGTTCCGAGATCCGGTTGAGGATCGTCTTGTCGTCCATGCCCTGAGCCTGGCACAGGCCGCGCGGGCGCGCCCGGGTTCCACCGCCGCCCGCCCCCGCCGCTGCGGTAGGTTGCCCAGCCATGGTTCCCACCGTCCGGGCCACCGGCCCCGCCGACCTGGCGCCGGTCGCCGACCTGCTCCGCGCCGCCCGGCCCCACCTGGTGGTCACGCCGGAGCTGCTCGCCTGGCAGGCGACCGGCAAGCCGGCCGAGCGCTTCGGGATGCTCGTCGCCGAGGCGGGCGACGGGATCGCCGGCGTCGCCCGGACGGGGCTGCTGCACGAGAGCGCCGAGCCGGGGCTCGGCTTCGTCAACCTGGTCGTGCACCCCGAGGGGCGGGGGCGGGGCGTCGGGTCGGCGCTGCTCGCCGCCGCCGAGGAACGGCTCGCCGGGCTGGGGGTGCGCCGGGCGTACGCGCGGGTCGTCGACGAGCCGGCGCCGCTCGCCTTCGCCGAGCGGCGCGGCTACCGGGCCGGCCGGCGCAGCGTGATCCTGGGCCTGGACCTGGCGGCGGCGCTGCCGGCCGCGCCCGACCCGCCGGCCGGGGTGCGGCTGGGTACGGCCGCGGAGCTGGTCGACCCGCGCCCGTTGTACGAGGCGGACCTGGCCGCCGCCGCGGACGAGCCGGGCGACGTCGGGATGGACGAGATCGGCTTCTCCGACTGGCGGGCCGCGTACTGGGACCGGCCGGACCTGGACCGGGCGCTGAGCACGGTGGCGACGGCCGACGGCGTGGTGGTGGCGTTCAGCCTCGCGCTGACCGACGGCCGGGACCGCTACCTGTCGGGAATGACGGGTACCCGCAGCGGGTGGCGGGGTCTGGGCCTCGCCCGGTCGGTCAAGCACGCGTCGCTGCGGGCGGCCCGGTCGGCGGGCTTCCGGTGGGCGTCCACGATCAACGACGCCGGCAACGACGCGATGCGGGCGGTCAACGCGTGGTTCGGGTACCGGCCGGTGGCCGCCGAGTGGCGCCACCTGCGCACCCTTCCGAAGTGACGCCCGACACGAAATCCTTCATGGACGAGCATTCCCATGAGCAAAATTCTCATTCGACGGCTAGCGGAGTCTCGACGGGTGATGGCATGCTTCCCGAATCGTGACGCAAGGCAGCCGTTCGCATGACGGTCCGTCACAACGGAGCGTGACCGACGGGAGGAGCCACGGGTGCGGGATGCCATTGCTGAACGGGGTGCCGACGACTCACGAGGTCGCCCGGCGCGATCCGCGCCACTGTGGAGGATGCTGCCGGGCCTGCTGCGTGACCCGCTGGGCCAGCTCGTCGCGATGGCGGACGCCGCCCCGGGCGAGGTCCTGCGGCTCAACCTCGGGACGATCCGCCCCTACCTGGTCACCGAGCCCGCCCACGTGCAGCACGTGCTGCGGGACAACGCGACCAACTACACCCGCGGCGGCCAGAGCATGCTGTGGCGGCCGGTACGACGGCTCACCGGCGACGGCATCATGTCCGACGGACCGGAGTGGCAGGCCAGCCGCGGGCGAATGCAGCCGCACTTCACCGCCAAGCGCATCGACTCCCTGGTGGACTCCATGAGCCAGGCCGTCAGCGAGGCCGTCGACGAGTTCGCCGAGCCGGCCCGCACCGGCCGGTGGCTGGACGCCGGCGCCGAGCTGGGCCGGGTCATCTGCCGGGCGATCAGCAGCGTCTTCTTCGCCGACCGGGTGAGCCTCGCCGACCAGCTGCGGATCGTGGCCGCCCAGGACACCATCGTGACGGCGCTGCGGGCCCGACTGCTCCTGCCCTTCGTGCCCGACGCCGTACCGGTGCCGGGCGACCGCGCCCTGCGCCGCGCCATCGGCGTCGTCGACGACATCATGCTGCCCCTGGTGCGGGCCGAGCGGACCCACCCGCGCGACGGCGACGACCTGCTCGCCGCCCTGGCCAACGCCCGCGACGACGACGGCCGCCCGCTCGGGGAGCAACGGGTCCGCGACGACGTGGTGTCCATGTTCGCCACCGCGACGGAGACGACGTACGCCGTACTGACCTGGCTGTGGCCGATCCTGGACGCCAACCCGGAGGTGGCCGGCCGGCTCTACGCCGAGCTGGACGAGGTGGTGGGCGCGGACCGGGTGATCAGCCGGGAGCAGCTGCTCGCCCTCACCTACACCCGGTCGGTGGTCGACGAGCTGCTGCGCATGTACCCCGCCGGGTGGCTGGTGCCCCGCACGGCCGTGGCGGACGACGTCATCGGCGGCACCAGGATCAGAGCCGGCAGCATCGTCGCCGTCAGCTCCTACGTCACCCAACGGCTGGCCCGGTACTGGGACCGCCCGGACACCTTCGATCCCGACCGGTTCCGGGGCGACCAGCCGCGGCGCGAGCACCGGTACGCGTACTTCCCGTTCGGCGGCGGCCCGCACCAGTGCCTCGGCATGTACCTGTTCAACCTGGAGGCTCCGCTGGTGGTCGCGACGATCCTCAGCCGGTACCGCTTCCGGCTGCGCGACGCCGGGATGCCGCCCAAGCAGCTGGCCGCGACCCTGCGTCCGGGCCGGCCGGTGGTCATGGCGCTGACCCCGGTCCACGAGCGGAGGCCGGCGTGACCGCGGTGACGCCCGACCGGTCGCGCGACGCGACGCCGGGCGGGCGCGACGAGATGCGGGACGCGCAGGAACAGGGCCGGATCTGTGGCCTGGCGGTACGCGGCCAACGCGACCTCCAGGCGTCGGCCGCGGCGCACCCCGAGCTGTTTCCCGCCGACCCGTTCGACACCATGCTGTTCGCCAACATCTCGCTGGCCATCGCCTTCGGCGCCCCGTGGTGCACGGCCGGGCAACTGCGCGCCGCGAACCGGACCGTGCTGTGGGGCTTCGCCCTCGACTGGCTGATCGACCACCGGGCGCGCTCCCGCGACGAGGTCGACGGCCTCGTCGCGCGCTGCCTCGCGGTGGCCGCCGGCGAGCCGCCCGCCGCCGACGACCACCTCGGCGGCTACCTGGCCGCGCTCCAGGACGAGCTGGCGACGTCCGACGCCTTCGCGGCGCACCGTCCGCTGTGGCGGGACCGGGTGGACGCGACGGTGCGGGCGATGGCCCGCGAGTGGGAGTGGAAGGCGGCATGGCGGCCGGGGGACCGGTCGTCCCTGCCGAGCCTCGACGCGTACCTCGACAACGCCGACAACCACGCCTGCACGATCGTCAACGTCGCGCACTGGCTCTACACCGGCGACGCGGCCACCCTGGCCCGGCTGGACGAGCTGGTCGCGGTAAGCGACCAGGTGCAGCGCGCCCTGCGCCTCGTCAACGACCTCGGCACCTACGAGCGCGACCTGCGCTGGGGCGACCTGAACGCGCTGCTGCTGGTGGAGGACCGCGCCGAGGTGGAGCAGCGGCTCGCCGCGCTGGTGGACACCTGCCGCCGGATGCTGGTCCCGCTCCGGGAGACCTGCCCGCGCGAGGCGGACTACCTGGCCCGGCAGGTCGGCTTCAGCAGCGGCTTCTACCAGCTGGCCGACTTCTGGGGCATGTCGTGACGGCGGCTCCGGTCGCCGTCCGAGACGTGGGGGGCGCCGCGCTCGCCGTCGCCGGCCGTGAACTGGTGGCGGCGATGCTGGCCGCCCCCGACGGCACGGTCTCGCCCTCGGTCTACGAGACCGGTCGGCTGGTCAGCGACGCCCCCTGGCTGCCGGGGCACGCCGAGCGGCTGCGTCACCTGCTGGCCGCCCAGCGCGCCGACGGCGGGTGGGGGGCGCCGGGCGCGTACGGCCTCGTGCCGACCCTGAGCGCGGTGGAGGCGCTGCTGAGCGCACTGCGCACGCCGGGGCGCGTCAGCCCACGGGAGGCGCACCGGCTCTCGACGGCCGTGGACCGGGGCGTCGCGGTGCTGCGGGACCGGCTGCTGGTCGCCGCCGAGCCCGTGCCGGACATGCCGGGCGTCGACCTGATCGTGCCCGCCCTGATCGACCGCATCGACGCGCTTCTCGACGGCGCGGTGGCCCCCGGGCGGCCGGTGCCCGCGCTGCCGATGCCGCACGGCATGACCCGGCACCGGGCCGAGGCGGTCGGGCGGCTCCTCGCCGCGGGCGGGCCCGTACCGGAGAAGCTGTGGCACGCCTTCGAGGTGCTCGACGAGCGGGCGCGGGTGGGCCTGCCGGCCCGGCCCGTGTCCGGCGCCGTCGGGGCCTCGCCCGCCGCCACCGCGGCCTGGCTGGGTGATCCCGCCCGTCCCGGCGCGGACCGGAGCGCGCTGGAGTACCTCACCGGGGCCGTGGCGCGGGGTGGCGGGCCCGTGCCGTGCACGACACCCATCGCCGTGTTCGAGCGGGCCTGGGTGCTCAGCGGGCTGGCCCGGGTCGGCGCGGCGGCGGACGTCCCCGCCGAGCTGACCGGCAGCCTGGCCGCCGCGCTCGGACCGACCGGCGCGGCCACCTCGCCCGGCCTCCCGACGGACGCCGACACCACCGCCGTCACCCTCTTCGCGCTGGCCCGGCTCGGCCGCCCGGTGACGCCCGACAGCCTCCTGGCGTACGACACGGGCACGCACTTCTGCACCTGGCAGGGCGAGGACGGCGCGTCGGTCACCACGAACGCCCACGTTCTGGAGGCGCTCGGCTGGCATGCCCGGCACCGTCCGGGCCGCCCGTACGCCGACGTGGCGCGGCGGGTCGCCGGCTGGCTGGTGGACGGTCAGCTCGCCGACGGCAGCTGGACGGACCGCTGGCACGCCTCGCCGTACTACGCGACGGCCAGTGTCGCGGCGAGCCTCGCCGAGTACGCGCCCGACACCACAGGCGGCCGGCTCGACCGGGCGGCCGACTGGGTGCGCGACACCCAGCGCGACGACGGCTCGTGGGGGCTGTGGACGGGCACGCCGGAGGAGACCGCGTACGCCCTCCAGGTGCTGCTCGGCACGGGGCGACCGCCCCGGCCGGGCCTCGCCACCGCCGTGCGCCGCGCGCTGGCCTACCTCGACGACCACCGCGACGAAGACGGTGACGGCGTTCCACTGTGGCATGACAAGGATCTCTACCACCCGGTGCTCATCGTGCGGGCCGCCGTGCTCGCGGCGCGGCACCTGGCCCGGCTGACCGGCCACGCAGGACGGTGAGCCCTGCGACCCGGTGCCCGCGATGACGCACCGGTCATGATCAGCACTGCTTGAGTGATCGTCGGGACACTGCTACCGTGCGCCGGGTCGGTCGAAGCGCCATGCGGAAACCGCCGATCGGATGAATCAGGCTCCCCGCCAGGGATGGTTTTAAATGGGTTCCCGCAGCTCCAATCTGCGCCGGAAAGTCGTGGCTCTGCTGGCCTCACTCGTTGCGCTGTGGGCGTTCGCCGCGTGGGTGACCCTCCGGGAGGGCGTCGGTCTCCTCTGGGTGCAGGTGCTCGACGCCCAGGTCGCCCAGCCGGGTGAGCCGCTGGTGCTGGAGTTGCAGGCGGAACGCCGGGCGTCCGCCGCGTACCTGGGCGGTTCGGGCGCGGCCGAGCGGGAGCAGCTCGACGCGCAGTGGCGGCGGACCGAGGGCGTCGCCGACGACTTCCGCAAGTCCGTCAGCAGCTGGCGGGTGGACCTGGCGGCCGACGAGAGCCAGCGGCAGATCGACACGGTCGTCAGCGGGCTGGACCGGCTCGCCGCCGTACGCGAGTCCATCCGCGACCGCCAGGTGGACCGCGCCGCCGCCACCCGCGAGTACACCGAGCTCATCGACTCGGTGCTGCGGATGTACGGGTCGCTGGGCAACCTGGACGACGAGCAGTTCACGCGGGAGACCGCGGCGCTGATCCAGCTCGTCCGGATCCGTGAACTCATGTCGCAGGAGGACGCCCTCGTCACCGGCGCCCTGGCCGCCGGCCGGATGACGCCCGAGGAGACCGCCGCCTTCGCCCGCGCCACCGGCGCCCAGCGCTACCTGGACAGCCAGGTCCGTACCGACCTGTCGAGCGGCGACCGGGCCCGTTACGAGGCACTGGTCGGCGGCGAGGCGTACACCGCGTTCCGGTCCCTGGAGGACCGCGTCGTGCAGGGACGGGCGGGCGGCGCGCCACCCGTGTCGGCGGCTGAGTGGCGCGCGGCGGCCGACGTGGTGGTCGGCGAGCAGCAGCGCTTCATCATCGAGGCCGGTGACGCGCTCGTCGAGCGGGCCGCGCCGATCGCCGTCGGCGTCGTCCTGCGGCTGGTGCTGGCCGCCGGTCTGGGCCTGCTCGCCGTCGTCGCCTCGATCGTCGTGTCGATCACCACCGCGCGGGCCCTGGTGCAGCAGTTGGAGCGGCTGCGCGAGGCCGCCATCCGGCTGGCCAACGAGCGGCTGCCCAGCGTCGTCGAGCGGCTCGGCCACGGCGAGGAGGTCGACATCGCCAAGGAGGCGCCTCCGCTCGAGTTCGGCGACGACGAGATCGGCCAGGTGGGCAAGGCGTTCAACGCCGTGCAGGAGACCGCCATCCGCACCGCCGTCGAGCAGGCCGACCTGCGCCGCAACGTGCGCGAGGTCTTCCTCAGCCTGGCCCGGCGCACCCAGGCGCTGGTGCACCGCCAGCTCACCCTGCTCGACGCGATGGAGCGTCGCGAGCACGACGCCGAGGAGCTGGAGGACCTGTTCCGGGTCGACCACCTCGCCACCCGGATGCGGCGCAACGCGGAGAACCTCATCGTGCTCTCCGGCTCCACCCCGGGCCGCGCCTGGCGGCGCAACGTGCCGATGGTCGACGTCGTCCGGGGCGCGGTCGCCGAGGTCGAGGACTACACCCGGGTCAACGTGCTGCCCCTCGGCGCGGTCTCGCTCACCGGCCGCGCGGTCGGCGACGTCATCCACCTGCTCGCCGAGCTGATCGAGAACGGGCTGTCGTTCTCCCCGCCGCACACCTCGGTCGAGGTGCGCGGGCAGCAGGTGGCCAACGGCTTCGCCATCGAGATCGAGGACCGCGGCCTGGGCATGAGCGAGGAGGACCTGGCCGCCGCGAACCACCGGATCGTCGACCAGTCCGAGCTGAACCTGGCCAACGCCTCCCGCCTCGGGCTCTACGTGGTCAGCCGGCTGACCGAGCGGCACGGCGTGCGGGTGCAGCTCAAGGAGTCCGCGTACGGCGGCACCACGGCCGTCGTGCTGATCCCGGCCGAGCTGGTCACCGCCGACGACGAGGACCCGAGCACCTCCGGCGGGTTCCCGGCCGGCCTGCCCGCAGGCGTCCCGGTGGCCGGCGCGTCCGGCCAGGCGCCGCCCGCCGCCGAGCCGCCGCTCGCCACCGCGCCGGTGGCCCTGGCCGAGCCGATCGCGCCCCGCCCCCGCCCGGCGCCGGACGCCGAGGCCCCCGCCACGGGCGACGCCGACGGTGGCGTCCTGCCGACCCGGTCGCGCGGCCGGAGCCTGCCGGCGACGGGCCCGGCCCTCGACGCGCGGCTGCCCGTGCGCGCCCGTGGCGGCTCCGAGCAGTACGCCCTGGACGGCCCGACCTTCCCGACCGGCCTGCCGGTGGCCGCCCGGCCCGCGCTCGCGGAGGCGCCCGACACGACGGGGACCCCCGCACCGGAGGCGGACACCGGCTCCACGACGACCGGCGGTCCGGCGCCGACGGCCCGCCAGGTGACGGCGCGTACCGACTCGGGCCTGCCGGTCCGGGTCCGGCAGGCCAGCATCGTGCCGGAACTCCGCGACGATCCGGCCGCCGGCGGGGACGACGACGGTGACGAGGACATGGCGCGCCCGCCGGAGCAGGTACGCCGAATGATGAGCTCCTACCAGACCGGCACCCGGCGGGGCCGTACCGACGCCGCCCGGCTGCTCGGTGGAGCGGGCGACAGCCGAACCGAGGCCGGCGAGGAACCCGACGCCGGCGACGACCTGCAAGCGACCTGACCGGTGCCGTCGCGGTGCGGGGGATCCCCGCACCGCAGCGTTCAGCCGAGACGAGCACGGCGACAACAGCCGGGGGAGAAGAGGACGACGAGTGGCGCAGAAGACGGCTTCGAGTGCCGACCTGACGTGGTTGCTGGATGATCTGGTCGGCCGGGTGAAGCAGGCCGACCACGCGGTCGCGCTCTCGACGGACGGCCTGTTGATGGCCGCCTCGCGAGGGCTGGGCCGGGACGACGCCGAGCACCTGGCGGCCATGGCGGCCGGCATCCAGAGCCTGGCCCGGGGCGCGGGCAAGCGCTTCGGCGGCGGGCAGGTGCAGCAGACGATCATCGAGATGCAGTCGTCGTTCCTGTTCGTCACAGCGGCCGGGCGCAACGCCTGCCTGGCCGTACTCGCCAGCGAGGACGCCGACGTCGGCCTGATCGCCTACGAGATGGCGATGCTGGTCACCCGCGTCGGCAAGTACGTGGCGTCGCCCTCGCGGACCGGCGAGCAGCAGACCGGCGAGAAGTAGCCGCGATGACGGTGCAGGGGGAGTCCTCGGAGCACCAGTGGGTCGACGACCATGCCGGCCCGGTCGTGCGCCCGTACGCGATGACGCGCGGCCGGGCCCGGCCGGTCACCGGCACGTTCGACCTGATCTCCCTGGTGACGGCGACCCGTGCGGAAGTGATTCCGGAGGTCGGGCTGGGCCCGGAGCACCTGGCGATAGTCGGGCTCTGCCAGCGGATCCAGTCCGTCGCCGAGATCGCCGCCCACCTGGACCTGCCGGTGGGCACCATCCGGGTCCTGCTCGGTGACCTCGCGGCCCGCAGCCTGGTGCAGGTACGCGAACCGCACACCACAGCCGGCCTTCCCGACAACAGCGTTTTCGAGGCGGTAATCAATGGACTACGGGCACTCTGAGCGGCCGGCGGGAGCGACGCCACTGCCCACCGCGATCAAGATCCTCGTCGCGGGTGGCTTCGGCGTGGGCAAGACCACCATGGTCGGTGCGGTCAGCGAGACGCGCCCGCTGCGTACGGAGGAGGTGTTGACCGAGTCCGGCGTCGGCATCGACGACCTCTCCGGGGTGGAGAGCAAGACGACCACCACCGTGGCGATGGACTTCGGCCGCATCACCATCAGCGACGACCTGGTGCTCTACCTCTTCGGCACCCCCGGCCAGGACCGGTTCTGGTTCGTCTGGGACGAGCTGGCGCTCGGCGCGCTGGGCGCGGTGGTGCTGGCCGACACCCGGCGGCTGGCCGACTGCTTCCCCTCCATCGACTACTTCGAGGGCAGGGGCACGCCGTTCGTGGTGGCGGTCAACTGCTTCGAGGGAAGCCGGCAGTACCGGCTCGACGAGGTGCAGGCGGCGCTCAACCTCGACCCGGGGGTGCCGGTGCTGCTCTGCGACGCGCGGCAGCGGGAGTCCAGCAAGGAGGTGCTCATCACGCTGATGGAGCACGCCATGAAGACCCGCGAGGCCCGCCGCCGCGCAGCCGCCACCGACTGACCGGGCCGCCACCACCGCCGTGTAGCAGCCGCTACGGTGCCACAGCCGCCGTCGCCGTCGCGCGGGTAGCCGCCGTTGCGGCTGCCCCGCGTCGCTGTTTGCTGCCCCGTGTTGCTGCCTGCTGCTCGCGTCGTTGCGGTGCCGGGTGTCTGCTGCGTTGCCTCCCTCGACGCGCAGAGCGGATCTTGGCGAGAAACGGCCCCTCTGGGGGCACGTCCGTACCAAGATCTCCGGCCTGCACGGGTGCAGCGCACCCGTGGGTTGGCAGCTCGCTTCCTTGGTGCCCGTGCGCGTGGGGCGGGTTGGGCGCGGGGCTTGAGTGTCGCTGGGCTGGTGCCCACTCGAGCACAGAGCACACGCACAGAGCGCCGCGACGTGCCGCACCCGCTGTGGTCGGCGAGCGGCTACGCCGACAGCGGACCCGGCCGGGCGGTGCAGCGCCACAACGTGTACGTCGGCTCGGGCGCGCCGGAGACGAACGCCACGGTGGTCGAGCCGCGCACGTACTACCCGTACACCCCGGACCCTGCCGTGGATGTGCCGGCGGGCGCCGGCCCCACCCACAGCTGACCCGCCGGCACCGAAGGCACGCGTGTAAGGAAGGGCCCCTTGTCAACGCTAAGCGTTGACAAGG
>NZ_JBEZEV010000093.1:0-25041 GCF_040649055.1 Micromonospora sp. NPDC049060 | reverse complement strand
CGCCCAGTAGAAGATCGTCCAGGAGCCGAGCCAGGACGGATCGGAGAAGGCCCCGGTGCGGGAGGACATGAAGACCAGCCGGCCAGCGCCACGACGGCCAGGGCGGGCACCCGACCGGCCGCGCCGGCGAGCAGGAGCAGCGCGACGGCGGCGAGGACGAGGGTGTCCGGCAGTGCGGGACGGGGGATGGACGCGCGTTGCGGGTACGCGAGGGGCACGGCGGTCGCCTTCGTGAGGGGGCACGGGCGGTGCGACGGTGCGGGGCCGCGGACCCGGGGTTGGTCCACTGCCCATCAGTCGCCAACGAGCGGACCACGAAGTCGGTGACGCCGAGTCGACAGTGATCCCCGTCACCGACGCTCGGGTCCACGCCGGTGCCGCCCGGCGCGTACCGGGGCCGGCGGGGGTGGGATCATCGGGGGGTGAGCAGTTCCGACACCGTCCACTTCCGGCACAACCAGGCCATCCTGGCCGCCGCGATCGTCGCCTTCTTCGGCGCCCTGCCGGTGGCCGGCGCCCGGTGGTACCTGCTGCCGGTGCTGCTCGTCCCGCTCGCCGTCACGGTGTGGGCGTGGCGGGCCGGCACCGACGCGGACGCCCGCGAGCTGCGCCTGCGGGCGCTGGTCGGGCAGCGCCGGATCAGCTGGGACCGGGTCGTCGAGCTGGCCGCCGACCCGCGCGGCCGAGCGGTCGCCCGGCTCGACGACGGCCAGCGCGTCACGCTGCCGGCCGTACGCGGCACCGACCTGCCCAGGCTGATCTCGGCCACCGGCCAGAGCCTGCCCGGCGCGACCGGCTGAGCACCGTCGCGCCGGCACCGCTCAGTAGCCGTCCACCACCGTGTTGATCAGCGGCTCGCCGGCGGCGAACCGGCGGACCTGGTCGCCGACCAGCCGGTACGCGCGCGGCAGCAGGCCGCGCACCGATCCGGCCACGTGCGGGGTGAGCAGCACGTTCGGCATCGTCCACAGCTCGTGGTCGGCGGGCAGCGGCTCGGGGTCGGTGACGTCCAGCGCGGCCGAGATCCGGCCGGTACGCAGCTCGGCGACCAGCGCCTCGGTCCGGGCCACCGGCCCACGGGCGGCGTTGACCAGCAGCGCGCCGTCCCGCATGGCGGCGAGGAACTTCTCGTCCACCAGCCCCCGGGTGTGCTCGGTCAGCGGCACCAGCAGCACCACCACGTCGGCCTCGGGGAGCAGCCCCGGCAGCTCCGCCACGCCGTGCACGCCCTGCTCCGGGCGGGCCGTCCGGGCCACCAGCGTGAAGCTCACCTCGAACGGCGCGAGCCGGTCGCGTACCGCCGTGCCGATCGAGCCCGCCCCGACGATCAGCACCCGCTTGCCGGTCAGCTCGTCGGTGGGGGCCACCTCGTCGTACGCCCAGTCGCGCCGGGCCTGCGCCCGGGCGAGGGCGGGGAAGGCGCGCAGCTGGGAGAGGATCGCCGCGACCACCCACTCGGCGGTGGACGGGTCGTGCACCCCCCTGGCGTCGCAGAGCGTCACGCCGGGCGTGACCCGGCCGGCCCACGCGTCCGCCCCGGCGGAGAGGAGCTGCACCACCGCCAGGTCGGGCAGCTCGCCCAGCAGGGCGGTGGCGTCCCCGCCGGCGAGGAAGGGCGGCACCCAGAACCGGACGCCGGCAGTCTCCGAGGGGAGCCGGGAGACGTCCTCGGCCACCTCGACCGTGACCTCCGGCGGCAGCTCACCGAGGAGCGTCCGGCCGGCCTGGTGCGGGATCCATACCTTCACGCCCGCCGACGATAGCCCCCGGCGGTGGCGTACGCCGGGCGGGGCGGCTCCCGACACCCGGACGGCCCCCGCCCGACGCGGGCGAGTGACCAGGGCGACGGTCCGGCGACCGCGTCGATTCCGGTCCGGAGGGGGTATAAGGGAGGACCGGAGTGCCGGTCGGCCTCCATCGGCACGGACAGGTGGTCGATGACCGAAGGCTCCCGCGACGACGCCCCGGAGCGTGCCGACCCGATCTCGGCGCTCCGCGATCCCGATCGGCTGCGCTCCCTCGCCGAGACCCGGCTGTCGGCCGCCCCCGACGAGGCGTTCGACCGGTTCGCCCGGCTGGTCGGGGACCTGCTCGACGTGCCGGTCGCGCTGGTCTCCCTGGTCGACGCCGAGCGCCAGTTCTTCCCCGGCGAGGTGGGCCTGGCCCCACCGTGGGCCGACCGGCGGCAGACCCCGCTGAGCCACTCGTTCTGCCAGCACGTCGTCGGCCTCGGCACCCCGATGGTGCTGCCGGACGCCCGGCTCCACCCCGCCCTGCGGGACAACCTCGCCGTGCCCGAGCTGGGCGTGGTGGCGTACGCCGGGATGCCGCTGACCGACCTGGAGGGACACGTCCTCGGGTCGCTCTGCGCGATCGACGACAAGCCGCGCGACTGGACCGCCGAGCAGCTACGGACGCTCGCCGACCTGGCCGCCGCCTGCTCCTCGGAGCTGCGGCTGCGGATCGCGCTGGAGGGCGCCGAGCAGGCCCGGCGGCGCGCGGAGGAGGCCAACGGGCGGCTGGAGCTGCTGGCCGGGCTGGCGGGGACCCTGGCCGGGACGCTCGACGTGGCCACCGCGCTGCGCCACCTGCGCGACACGATGGTGCCGCTGCTGGCCGACTGGTCGCTGGTGACCCTGGTCGGGCCCGACGGGGCGCCACGCGACGTGACCGCCGCGCACCGCGACCCGTCCCGCGCCCCGGACGTCGCCCGCTTCGCCGAGCTGATGCGCACGGGGCTGAGCCCCGACTCGATCACCCGGGCGGTGCTGCGCACCGGCCGGCCCGTACTGGCCGCCGCGGCCACCCTCGACGACGTGCGCCGGGGCGCGATCGGCCCGGAGATGCCGGAACTCGCCGCCCGCCTCGGCTTCTCCTCGCACCTCAGCGTGCCGATCACCGACGCCGGGCGGGTGCTGGGCTGCATCACCCTGATCAACGGCCGGCAGCGGCGCGACTTCGACGACAGCGACCTGCTCATCGCGGAGGACATCGGCCGCCGGGCCGGTCAGGCGATCGGCAACAGCCGGATGTACGGCGAACAGCGGCACGTCGCGCACGTGCTGCAACACAGCATGCTGCCGGAACTGCCGGTCACCCGGGACCTCGAACTGGCCGCCCGCTACCAGCCGGCGGCGGACCGGGTCGAGGTCGGCGGCGACTGGTACGACGCCTTCCGTCAGCCCGGCGGGGAGTTGATCGCGGCGATCGGCGACGTGGCCGGGCACGACATCGAGGCCGCCGCGACCATGGGACAGCTGCGCAACCTCGTCCGGGGCAACGCGTACGGCCGGCCCGACGCGGTCGGCGAGCTGATGAGCCGCCTGGACGAGACGATCCGCGGGCTGCGCATCCCCGCCGCGGCCACCGCGACCCTGGTGCGGCTGCACGCCGACGACGCCGGCGGCCAGCGGGTCACCTGGTGCAACGCGGGCCACCCCGCGCCGCTCGTGGTCCGGGCCGGCGGCACGGTGGAGGTGCTCGCCGGGACGCCGGAGCCGCTGCTCGGGCTGAACCGTCCGGTGCGGCGGACCAGCCGGCACGCCCACCTGGCCGCCGGGGACACCCTGCTGCTCTACACCGACGGCCTCATCGAGCGACGGGACCGGTCCATCGACGAGGGGATGGCCGAGCTGGTCGCCCGGCTGGGCGGTACGGACCGGCTGCCGCTGGGCGAGTTCTGCGACCTGCTGCTGACCGCCGCGCCCCACCGGGAGGACGACGTCGCGCTGCTGGCCGTCCGGGCGATCTGACCACCCCACGGAGTCGGTCCGATCCGTCGACCCCGGTGGGACGTTCCGGCGGGCTACCCTGGGCCGGGTGAGCGCCCGTCCCCCGTACCCCCGCACCCACCGTCTCCGGACGGCCCTGGCGGCCTCGTGCGCGGCGCTGCTGCTGGCGACCGCCGGTTGCAGCCTCGGCGAGCCGGAGCCCGACCCGGCCGGTGAGCCGCCTACCTTCCCGACACCGTCGGCGACGGCGAGCCCCGGCGGCGCCGGCCAGGAGGTCGTCACCACCGTGCTGGCCAAGGGCCTGCGGGTGCCGTGGGGGATCGCCTTCCTGCCCGACGGCGCCGCGCTGGTCACCGAGCGCGACAACGGCCGGATCCTGCGGGTCGGCCCCGAGTCGGGGCCCGACGGGCTGAAGGTCACCCCGGTGCAGACCATCGCCGACGTGGCGGCCTCCGGCGAGGGCGGGCTGATGGGCATCGCCGTCTCGCCCGACTACCAGCGCGACAAGTCGGTCTTCGTCTACTACACGACCGAGCGGGACAACCGGATCGCCCGGCTGGAGCTGGGCGGCACGCCGGCCCCGATCCTCACCGGCATCCCCAAGGCCGGCATCCACAACGGCGGCGGCCTGGCCTTCGGC
The DNA here is from genome assembly GCF_040649055.1 of Micromonospora sp. NPDC049060. Classification (NCBI taxonomy): domain Bacteria; kingdom Bacillati; phylum Actinomycetota; class Actinomycetes; order Micromonosporales; family Micromonosporaceae; genus Micromonospora; species Micromonospora sp. NPDC049060. The sequence goes on along the minus strand of NZ_JBEZEV010000093.1, from coordinate 20,670 downwards.
CCGGACGGCCTGCTCTACGCGAGCACCGGCGACGCCGGCGACCGGCCGCAGGCGCAGGACGCCAAGCGCCTCGGCGGCAAGATCCTGCGGATCACGAAGGACGGCAAGCCGGCGCCCGGCAACCCGTTCCCGAACTCCCCCGTGTGGTCGCTGGGCCACCGCAACGTCCAGGGCATCGCCTGGGACGCCGGCAAGCGGATGTACGCCGTGGAGTTCGGCCAGAACACCTGGGACGAGATCAACCAGGTCACCAAGGGGCGCAACTACGGATGGCCGACGGTCGAGGGGCGCGGCGACGACAAGCGCTTCGTCAACCCCGTCGCCCAGTGGCCGACGTCGGACGCGTCCTGCTCCGGGCTGACCGCCGTGGACCGGCTGCTCGTCACCGCGTGCCTGCGCGGCAAGCGACTCTGGCTGGTCGAGCTGACCGACACCGGCACCGTGCTCGGCCAGCCGCGCGAGCTGCTGACCGACCGCTTCGGGCGGCTGCGTGCCGTGGCCGCCGCTCCCGACGGCTCGATCTGGGTGAGCACCTCCAACCACGACGGGCGGGGCCAGCCGCAACCCGAGGACGACCGGCTGCTGCGGCTGGTCTTCGCGGGCGGCGGAGCCGGCCGGAGCTGACGCACCGGCTCGTCCGGGTTTCCCAAGATCCTTCAGTGGGCAGGTCAGAATCTCACCATGGACGGCCAGGAGAACGAACAGCACGCGAACCGGGGCGAGGACGCCCCGGCGACCGGTCCCGCCCCGCGCCCGGCGCTGCGGCGGGGTGGCGCCGACCGGACCGGCCGGCGAGCCCTCCGCGCGACCGGGTGGACCCTGGCGGTCCTCGTCGTCGCCCTGGTCGGCGTGGTGATCGGCGTGCTCGCCGGCGGCCGGGTCAGCACGGACATCGGCCCGTTCCAGGCCGACCTCACGGTCGCGCCGGCGCTGGGCGGCGGCACCACCGTCGACATCCCGCCGCTGGGCGCGCTGCTGCTCGACAGCCACGACGGGCCGACCCACCTGACGGTGGAGCTGGGCGCGCTGGACCAGAGCCGCACGGAGGCGCTGCTCGACGATCCGGCGAGCATCAACCGGGCCAGCCAGTCGGCCGTCGACGACGTCCGCGAGGGCGTGCTGCGCCTCGGCCTGCGGACGCTCGCCTCGACGGTGCTGGTCACCCTGCTGCTGGCGCTGCTGCTCTTCCGCGACACCCGCCGGGCGGCCTGGGCGGGCGGGTTGGCGCTGGTGATCACCGCGACCAGCCTCGGCACCGCCGCGACCACCATCCGGCCGGAGTCGATCGAGGAGCCGCGCTATGAGGGGCTGCTGGTCAACGCCCCCGCGATCGTCGGTGACGCCCGGCGGATCGCGAACGACTACACCCGGTACGCCGAGCAGCTCCAGCGCATCGTCGGCAACGTCAGCCAGCTCTACACCACCGTGTCGTCGCTGCCGGTCTACGAGCCCGCCCCCGGCACGACCCGCGTGCTGCACGTCTCCGACATGCACCTCAACCCGACCGGCTGGCAGCTCATCCGCACCGTCGTCGAGCAGTTCGGCATCGACGTGGTGATCGACACCGGGGACATCACCGACTGGGGCTCCGAGCCGGAGGCTTCGTACGTCGGCTCGATCGGCCTGCTCAGAAAGCCGTACGTCTACATCCGGGGCAACCACGACTCGGGGCGGACCGCGGCGGCCGTGGCCCGCCAGCCGAACGCGATCGTGCTGAGCAACACGACCACCACCGTCGCGGGGCTGACCATCGCCGGCATCGGCGACCCGCGCTTCACCCCCGACAAGAACACCTCGCCGGCGGGCAGCGGGCTCACCCAGCAGACCGCGGACCAGCTCATCGGCGTCGGCGACCAGCTCGCGGCCACCGTACGCAGCTCGCCGCGCCCGGTGAACATCGCGCTGGTGCACGACCCGGCCTCCGCCGGACCCCTGTCGGGCGCGTGCCCGCTGGTGCTCGCCGGGCACACCCACGCCCGGCAGGTCTCGAAGCTGCCCGAGGTGCCCGGGAAGGGGCCCACCCAGCTGATGGTGCAGGGGTCCACGGGCGGCGCCGGCCTGCGCGGCCTGGAGGGCGAGAAGCCCACCCCGCTGTCGATGACGGTGCTCTACTTCGACAAGGACAAGCTGCTCCAGGCGTACGACGACATCACCGTCGGCGGCACGGGGCAGGCGCAGGTGAACCTGGAGCGGCACGTCGTGGAGGACCCGAAGGCCGGCGCTCCCGTCCCGGTCACCCCCACCCCGACCCGCTGACCGCCGCCGGTGTCGACCCGGCACGCCCTGAACGCCACGCGTGGGATCGCGCCCCGCCTGACCGCCGCGCCTTTGACTGCCCTGCCCCTGATCGCCCGGCCTTGGTCCCCGAGTCGTCGCGCACGCCGACGTGGCCGCGGTCGTGATGCTGGCCATCGACGGCATCGAGCGGTTGTTCCTGGCCGTCACCGCGCCGCCGTCCGCCAGCTGCGGCCGTCACCTTCAGTAAGCGACCTCGTTCGGGGCCGACCGCACCCTCGGACGCTTTGCTCTGCAGCCACGGATGCACCAGTGACTGACAGCAGCGATCCGCTGTCGGCATTCACCGGGCGTGATTTGCGCCGTAGCTGGTCAGAGGCATGGTGCATCCGTGGGTGCAGAGCAAAGGGCGCAAGCGGCACTGCCGCACCTCCCGCTCGCTGTCACACTCCGTCACACAGGGCCTGAATTACTGTCGGTAATCAGCTCCGCGATCATCGGCTGGCCCTGCGCCGGATGACCGTAGGAGGCCTTGACGCTCCTCGGCGATGGCTCGAGCGTCTCGCAGCACAAGGCTGGGGACCGGGTCCCGGCCGCCCTCCTGCACCCACGCCGCAGGCCCGTCCAGCCGCCGCCGTCCACCCGCAACCGCGCCCAGCAGCTGCAACCGCCGCCCTGCCGGCCATGCGTAAGCAACGGACGACCCTCCGTGCCAGGCCCCGTGGTGCCGGACGCCCGCGCGGCGGGTGACGGGCCGCGACAGGCTCCTGCGGGTCAGGGCAGGGTCAGCGCAGGGACAGGGCCGCGAGGGCGGCGTTGACGATGCTGCCGGGCAGCAGGTCGTGCAGGTCGTACAGCTCGTGGACGCTGCCGGACTGGCCGAACTCGTCCACGCCCAGCGGCACCGCCGGGGCGGCGAGCGCCGACCCGAGCCAGGCCATGGCGTGCGAGGCGGCGTCGTGCACCGTCACCACCGGCACCCGGTCCACGAACGCCGAGCGCAGCGCGCCCGGCACGCTCGGCACGGTGGCCGTGCGTACGCCCTGGCGCAGCGTGCGCTGCCAGGCCCGGTAGAGCCGGTCCAGCGAGGTGACGTCGACGACGTGCGCGGCGATGCCCTCCTCGGCCAGTTCCGCCGCCGCGGCGAGCACCTCGGGCAGCACCGCGCCGGAGGCGGCGAGCTGCACCACGGGGGCGTCGGCCAGGTGCGGGTACGCCTCGTGGGCGTCCACCAGCCGGTACGCCCCGGCGACCGCCTGCCGGCGCAGCACCGCGTCGCCGAGCCGGGCCCGCGCCGCCTCGAAGGGCGCCTGGTCGATCGGGCGGGTGCTGAGCCGGAAGTAGTACGCCCCGTCCTCGGCGGGAGCGGCGGTCGCCGACGGGGCGGCCCCGCCGGCGATCTGTCCCAGGGCGTCGCAGAGCAGCCAGTCCAGGGTGGCCGCGTACGCGGGTTCGAGGAACGTCACCCCGGGCAGCTCCAGGCCCACCGAGGCGGTGATGGTCGACTGGTGGGCGCCGCCCTCCGGGGCGAGCGTGATGCCCGACGGGGTGCCGGCGACCACGAACCGGGAGCCGGAGTAGGTGCCATAGAGGAACGCGTCCAGGCCACGCAGCACGAACGGGTCGTAGACCGTGCCGACCGGCAGCAGCGGCTGCGCCGACAGGTCCCAGGCGAGGCCGAGCTGCCCGAGCAGCAGGAACAGGTTCATCTCCGAGATGCCCAGCTCGATGTGCTGCCCGGCGGGGCTCTCCGTCCAGCGCAGCATCCGGTCCTCGGTCCAGGACCGCTGCTCGGTCGGGGCGAAGACGCCGGTCTTGTTGATGAACCCGGCCAGGTTGGTGGAGGTCGCCACGTCCGGCGCGGTGGTCACCAGGTAGCGGCCCACCTCCGGGTTGCGGGCCAGCTCGACCAGCACCCGGCCGAAGACCTCCTGCGTCGAGATCGGCTTGTTCGCGCGTACCCGCGTCGTGTCCGGAACGGTGACGCCCAGCGCCCGCTCGCGGGGCGCGCGGGACAGCGCCTCCCGGCGCTCGCCGGCCCGGATGCCGGCCTCCGACGCCGGCTCCAGGCGGTCCCACTCGGTCTCGCGCGTCAGCCCGTGGGCGGTGCGCAGCGCGTCGACCTGCTCGGCGGTGAGCAGCGCCGAGTGGTTACGCGGATTGCCGGCGATCGGCAGACCCCACCCCTTGACGGTGTACGCGAAGACCACGCTGGGTCGGTCGGTGACCGCGTCGCACTGGGCGTACGCGTCGAGCATCGCCGCCATGTCGTGCCCGCCCAGGTCGGTGACGAGCGGCCCCAACTCGTCGTCGCCGACGTCGGCGATGAACGCCTCGATGCCGTCGGGCGCGCCGTCGAGGAACTGCTTGCGCAGCGCCGCGCCGGTGAGCCCGAACAGCGACTGGTACTGCTCGTTGGGCATCGCGTCGATCCAGTCGCGCAGCGCCTCGCCGCCCGGCCGGGCGTACGCCTCGGCGAGCCGGCGGCCGTACTTGACCTCCACCACGTGCCAGCCGGCGGCCTCGAACTGGCCCCGCCACTGGTTGATCCGCACCCCGGGCACCACCCGGTCCAGCGACTGCCGGTTGAAGTCGACCAGCCACGTCACGTTGCCCAGCCCGGTGGTGGCCGGGTCGGCGACGGCCTCCCAGATGTTGCCCTCGTCCAGCTCGGCGTCGCCGATCAGCGCGACGAACCGGGAGTGCGGGCGGGCGCCGAAGTGCGCGTCGACGTAACGGCGGGTCGCGGCGGCGAAGAGCGGCGCCGCGGCGCCGAGCCCGACGGAGCCGGTGGAGAAGTCGACCTCGTCGGGGTCCTTCGTCCGCGACGGGTACGACTGGAGCCCGCCCCGGGCGCGCAGCGTCGTCAGGTAGGAGCGGTCGAGGTTGCCCAGCAGGTACTGGATGGCATGGAAGACAGGCGAGGCGTGCGGCTTGACCGCCACCCGGTCCTCGGCGTCGAGGTGCGCGAACCACAGCGCCGTCATGGCGGTGACCAGCGATGCGCTGGACGCCTGGTGCCCGCCGACCTTCACCCCGTCGCCGGTGTCCCGGTCGTGGTTGGCGGCGTCCACGATCCGGGTCGCGAGCCAGAGCACCCGCTGCTGGATCTCGTCGAGGACGTCGAGGTCGGTACGGTTCACGGTCGACTCCAGGGGTCCGGCAGTCACCGTTGACGGCCGGTCGGGGGCGGGCGGGCTGCGCGGCGTGCACAGCCGCCGCGCACGACGGACGCACGCGGCGGCTCAGGTTGTCAGGAAGGGCACCTTCCTATACGGGAAAACGTCAGGAAGGTGCCCTTCCTCACCGGTCAGGCGGAGAGGCGCTCCAGGATCAGCTCGCGGACGGTCTTGGCGTCGGCCTGGCCACGGGTGGTCTTCATGACCGCGCCGACCAGGGCTCCCGCCGCGGCGACCTTGCCGCTGCGGATCTTCTCGGCGATGTCCGGGTTGGCGGCGATCGCCTCGTCCACGGCGGCGGTGAGCGCGCCCGTGTCGGAGACGACCTCCAGGCCCCGGTTGGTCATGATCTGCGTCGGCGAGCCCTCGCCGGCCACCACGCCCTCCAGGACGGTACGGGCCAGCTTGTCATTGAGCTTGCCGGCGTCGACCAGGCCCTGGAGCTCGGCGACCTGGCTCGGGGTGGCCCCGATGTCGGCCAGCTCCACGCCGGTCTCGTTGGCCCGCCGCGACAGCTCGCCCAGCCACCACTTACGGGCGGCGGCCGGGGTGGCGCCGGCGGCGACCGTGGCCTCGATCAGCTCCACGGCGCCGGCGTTGAGCACCGACTGCATGTCCGCGTCGGAGAGGCCCCACTGCTCCTGGAGCCGCCGGCGGTGCAGCCGGGGCAGCTCGGGCAGGGCGGCCTTCAGCTCGGCGACCCAGGCGGTGTCCGGCGCCAGCGGCACCAGGTCGGGCTCCGGGAAGTACCGGTAGTCGGTCGCGGTCTCCTTGGAGCGGCCCGGCGTGGTGTCGCCGGTGTCCTCGTGGAAGTGCCGGGTCTCCTGGGTGATCCGGCCGCCCGCGTCGAGGACGGACGCCTGCCGGATGATCTCCGACCGGACCGCCCGCTCGACCGAGCGCAGCGAGTTGACGTTCTTGGTCTCCGTCCGGGTGCCCCACTCCTCGCCGGGCAGGTTGAGGGAGGTGTTCACGTCGCAGCGCAGCGACCCCTCCTCCATCCGCACGTCGGAGACGCCCAGCGAGCGGATCACGTCGCGCAGCTCGGTGACGTACGCGCGGGCCACCTCGGGGGCGAGCGCACCGGTGCCGGGGACCGGCTTGGTGACGATCTCCACCAGCGGGATGCCGGCCCGGTTGTAGTCGACGAGCGACTCGGTGGCGCCGTGGATGCGACCGGTGGCGCCGCCGACGTGCAGCGTCTTGCCGGTGTCCTCCTCCAGGTGCACCCGCTCGATGCCGATGCGCACCAGCTCGCCGTTCACCTCGACGTCCAGGTAGCCCTCGAAGCACAGCGGCTCGTCGTACTGGCTGATCTGGAAGTCCTTCGGCATGTCCGGGTAGAAGTAGTTCTTCCGCGCGAACCGGCACCACTCGGCGATCGAGCAGTTCAGCGCCAGGCCGATCCGGATGGTCGCCTCGATGGCGGCCCGGTTGGCGACCGGCAGCGAGCCGGGCAGGCCCAGGCAGACCGGGCAGACCCGGGTGTTCGGCTCGCCGCCGAAGTCCGTCGGGCAGCCGCAGAACATCTTGGTGTTCGTGCCCAGCTCGACGTGGGTCTCCAGGCCGATCACCGGTTCGTAGCGCGCGACTACCTCGTCGTACGCGGGCAGTGTCGTCGTCATCTGAGCTCCTGCCTCACAGTGCCGGTGGGGTGAACGTGCCGACGGCGCTCTCCAGCGCGGCGGCGACCCGGTACATCCGGTCGTCGGCCATCGTCGGGGCCATGATCTGGAAGCCGACCGGCAGCCCGTCGGAGAGCCCGCACGGCACCGAGATGCCCGGCCCGCCGTACAGGTTCGTCGGGATGGTGAACAGGTCGGCCAGGTACATCTGGTACGGGTCGGCGGTGCGCGCCCCGAGCGGGAACGCGACGAACGGGGTGGTCGGCGAGATCAGCGCGTCGACCTGCTCGAACGCCGAGGTGAAGTCCCGGGTGATGAGGGTACGGACCTTCTGCGCCTGCCCGTAGTAGGCGTCGTAGTAGCCCGACGAGAGCGCGTACGTGCCGATCATGATCCGGCGCTTGACCTCGGCGCCGAAGCCGGCCTCCCGGGTCAGCGACATGACCTCCTCCAGCGACCGGTTGCCGTCGTCGCCGACCCGCAGGCCGAAGCGGACGCCGTCGAACCGGGCCAGGTTGGAGGAGGCCTCGCTCGGGGCGATCAGGTAGTACGCCGGCAGCGCGTAGCGGAAGTGGGGGCAGGACACCTCGACGATCTCGGCGCCCAGCTTGGCCAGCGCGTCGACCGACTCGCGGAACGCCGCCATCACGCCCGGCTCGGCGCCCTCGGCGGCGAACTCGGTGACGATGCCGAGCTTCACGCCCGTCAGGTCGCCGGTCGCGCCGAGCCTGGCGGCGGCCACCACGTCCGGCACGGGCTGCGGGATCGAGGTGGAGTCGCGCGGGTCGTGCCCGCCGATCACCTCGTGCAGCAGCGCGGCGTCCAGCACCGTACGGGCGCACGGCCCGGGGGTGTCCAGGGAGGACGAGAACGCCACCAGGCCGTAGCGGGAGGTGCCGCCGTAGGTGGGCTTCGCGCCGACGGTGCCGGTGACCGCGCCGGGCTGGCGGATCGAGCCGCCGGTGTCGGAGCCGATCGCCAGCGGCGCCTCGTACGCGGCCAGCGCCGCGGAGCTGCCGCCGCCCGAGCCGCCCGGGATGCGGCTCAGGTCCCACGGGTTGTGCGTCGGCCCGTACGCCGAGTATTCCGTGGAGGAGCCCATCGCGAACTCGTCCATGTTGGTCTTGCCGAGCATCACCGTGCCGGCGGCGCGCAGCCGCTGCACGATCGTCGAGTCGTACGGCGGGCGCCAGCCCTCCAGGATCTTCGACCCGACGGTGGTCGGCACGCCCTTGGTGGTCAGCACGTCCTTGACGGCGACCGGCACGCCGGCCAGCGGGCCCAGCTCCTCGCCTGCGGCGCGGCGGGCGTCGACCTCGGCGGCGGCGGCGAGCGCGCCCTCGGTGTCGACGTGCAGGAACGCGTTCACCCGGTCGTCGACGGCGGCGATCCGGTCCAGGTGCGCCCGGGTCACCTCGACGGCGGAGGCCTCACCGGAGGCGACGAGCCCGGCGATCTCCGTCGCGGTCAGTCTGGTCACATCGCTCATGACGCCACATCCTCGTCCAGGATCCGCGGTACGCGGAACCGCTGCTCCTCGGCGTCGGGCGCACCCGACAGCGCCTCCTGCGGGGTCAACCCGGGCACCACGACGTCGTCGCGCAGGACGTTGGTCAGCGGCACCGAGTGCGACGTCGGCGGGATGTCCGCCGCGGTGACCTCGCCGACCTGCGCGACCGCCTGGAGGATCACGTCGAGCTGGCCGGCGAAGGTGTCCAGCTCCTCCTCCGTGACGGCTAGCCGCGACAGTCGCGCCAGGTGCGCGACCTCCTCGCGGGAGATGGCGGCCATCGGTGCCCCCTTCGTGACGGTGCTGCGGGTCGGACCGGGTGTCGGCCGCGCGGCCGAGATGCGTGACGCGCGGTGACCGGAGCGAGTCTATTGTTCCGCCCCGGCGGCGCGTCCCCGACTCCCCCTCCGGCGCGGCGGGGCGCCCCCAACTCCCCCTCCGGGCCCGCGCCGCCGGACCGCCGGCCGGGACACGACGCGACCGACGCGACGGGGCGTCGTGTGCCGACGGCCGCGCCGCTCGGGACGGGTGGCTCAGCGGGCGTGCCGGCGGGGGATCTCCGCGTCGGGGCTGGGCGTCGGGCGGACCGGCCGGTAGCGGGCCAGCCAGCCGACCAGCTCCTCGGCCGGCATCGGGCGGGCGTAGAACCAGCCCTGTGCCGCGTCGCAGCCCGCCGCGTGCAGCATGCGCCAGGTGCGCTCGTCCTCGACGCCCTCGGCGACCACTCGCAGCCCGAGCGCCTTCGCCAGCTCGATCGTCGACTTGACGATCGCCGCGTCGTCGGCGTCCTCGACCATCCCCAGCACGAAGGAACGGTCCACCTTCACCTCGGACAGCGGCAGCCGTCGCAGGTGCTGCAGGGAGGAGTAGCCGGTGCCGAAGTCGTCCAGCGAGATGCCCACGCCGATCCGGTGCAGCCGGGTGATGGTGGCCAGCACCCGCCGAGGGTCGGCCATCAGGGCGCCCTCGGTGATCTCCAGTTGCAGCCGCTGCGGCGGCACGCCGTAGCGGGCGAGCCGGTCGGCGATCTGGTCGGCGATCTCCCCGGTGTGCAGGTCCCGCACGCTGACGTTGAGCGCCGCCGGCAGGCCCATCCCGGCGGCCGACCACTTGGCGAGCTGTTCCACCACGTCGTCCACCACCCGGCGGGTGAGCAGCCGCATCACCGCGCTCTGCTCGGCGACCCGGATCAGCTCCTCCGGGTCCACCATCCCCCGGCGGGGGTGCCGCCAGCGCAGCAGCGCCTCCACGCCGACCACCTCGCCGGTCGCGATGGCGACCTGCGGCTGGTAGTACATGGTGATCTCGCCCGCGTCGATGGCCGCAGCAGTGTCCGCGTCCCGCCGGCCGGCCGCGTCGTGCCGGGCACCGCGCCGGCCCGTCGGGGCGCGGTCGCCGCCGCGATCCCCCGCGCCGTCGTCGACGGGCGGCCCCTGCCGGCGTACGACCGCGCCGCCCTGCCCGCCGGGGTGCCCGGCGCCGTTGCGGCGGCCGGGACCGTCGCCCCGGTCGGGGCCGGTCTCCCCCGCCGCCATCGTCCGGCGGCGGATCGGGTCCGCGGCGGTCACGATCCGGTTGATCAGCTCGTCGCCGGGCGGCGGACCGGGCCGCTCCCGGCGACGGCGCAGCCGCCAGCGGCCGGAGCTGGGCGTGAGGCCGGCGACGTCGGCCGGGAGTTCGGCCCCGTCCCCGCCCCGCGCGCCGCCGGCCCGCCCGTCACCCCGCAGCCGGCCGCCCGGCGTCGCCGGGACGGCCACCGCCCCGTCGCCCGGGGCGCCGGCACCGTCCCCGGCGGGCGGGGCGGTCTCGGGACGGCCCGCCTCCAGCACCCGGCGCAGGTCCGCGAGCAGGCCGAGCCGCTCGGCGGAGTTGTGGTCGGACTCGGCCGCGTAGATCGCCACGGTGTCGTTGCGGTGCTTGGCGTCGTACATCGCCACGTCGGCGTGGCGCATCAGGGTCGCGAAGTCCTCGCCGTGCTCCGGGAAGAGCGCGATGCCGATCGAGCCGCCCACGTCGAGCGGCAACCCGTCCAGCGACACCGGCTCGGCCAGCGCCCGGACCACCCGGCCGGCGAGCTCCCGTGCCTCGTCGACGTCGGTCAGGCCGGTCATCACGATGGCGAACTCGTCCCCGCCCAGCCGGGCGACCATGCCCTCGCCGACCACGTCGGTCAGCCGCGCGCTCACCTCGACCAGCAGCCGGTCCCCCACCGCGTGCCCGAGCGCGTCGTTGACGTTCTTGAAGCGGTCGAGGTCGATCAGGAGCAGGGCCAGCCGGGCGGCGGGCTCGCCGCGGGCAGCCCGTTCGGAGTGCACGTGCACCTGCTCGCCGACCTCGGCCAGCAACGCCTTGCGGTTGGGCAGGCCGGTGAGCGGGTCCAGCGAGGCGAGCTGCTGCTGCTCGACGCTGAGCCGGGCCATCCGGTAGACGGCGAACAGCGGCACCAGCACCAGCGGGATCAGCGCCGCGCTGGCCCGCGCCGCCGCGACCAGCACCGGAGCGAGCAGCAGCAACGAGCCGGTGGAGAGCAGCTCGAAGCCCAGCCCCTGCCGCAGGCTGGGCCACCACCGGTCGCCGAAGCGCAGCCGGACGGCCGCGCTGACCAGCGCGTAGTTGACGGCGAACCAGGCCACCGTGGCGCCGCCCACCGCCAGCACGTCCGTGCCGCGCAGCCGGCCGCCGTCGAAGATGCTCCCGGGCCCCAGCCAGGTGACCGCGTACGCGGCGCCGAGGGCTGCCGCGTACTGGGCGGCGTTGAAGGCGGTCCGCCACGGGGCGTGGCCCATCCGCCAGCCGGAGACGACGACTGCCACCGCCTGCACCAGGACCGCCGGGCCGAACCCCCAGCCGAGCAGGATGGCGAAGGTGAAGCAGGTGGACGGGAAGACCGCGGAGGTCTGCCGGCGCCCGGGCGGGACGAACGGGCGCGCGTCGCAGCCGACGGCCAGGGCCGCCATCACCCAGAACGCCACAGGCAGCCGCGGCAGTTCGGCGGGGAGGTCGAGCAGCGGGCGTACGCAGAGCACCGCCGCCAGCGCGGACACCGACCAGACGAAGGCGAAGAACGGGCGTGCCCGGCCAGGCGGAACGGAGTTTCGCGAGTCCGCGGACTCCATCACACCTCCCGAGGGCTCGGTCCACGGGCGTGACCGGTCGCACGCCGTGCCACCAATGAAACGCCCTCCGTGTCGTAATGCCCGGCACGACAGTCGCGAATCGGTCGTAGTCGTAATTAAGTTGGTATCTCGACCGGGCGCCCCCGCGTCGCGGCCCGGTCAGTCGGCCCCCGTCCTGCCTGCCCCGCCGGGTCGGTGGCCGCTTCCGCCCGGTCGTCACTCCTCGGTGCGGGCGACCTCCCGGGCGGCCTCCGGGCCGGCGTCGAGCAGCACCCGGAAGCCGTCCTCGTCCAGCACCGGCACCTTCAGGCTGGCCGCCTTGTCGGCCTTCGAGCCGGGATTCTCGCCCACCACGACGAAGGAGGTCTTCTTGGAGACGGACCCGCTGACCTTGCCGCCCCGGCTCTGGATCGCCTCGGACGCCTGGTCGCGGCTGAACCCGGGCAGCGTGCCGGTCACCACGACGGTGAGCCCCTCCAGGGGACGCGGCCCCTCGTCGACCGCCTCCTCCGCCATCCGTACGCCGGCCTCGCGCCACTTGCGGACCACCTCGCGGTGCCAGTCGACGGCGAACCACTCCCGGATGCTCGCCGCGATCGTCGGCCCGACGCCGTCGACCGAGGAGAGCTCCTCCTCGCCGGCCCGGTCGATCGCCTCGATGGAGCGGAAGTGCCGGGCGAGCGCCTGCGCGGCGGTGGGGCCGACGTGCCGGATGGACAGGCCCACCAGCACCCGCCACAGGTCGCGTTCCCTGGCCACGGCCAGGTTGTCGAGCAGCTTGACGGCGTTGCTGCCGAGCGTGCCGTCCTTGTTGACGAAGAAGGGCGAGCGGGACAGCTGCTTCTCGTCCAACGAGAACAGGTCGCCCTCGTCGGTGATGACCTGGGCGTCGAGCAGCGCCGCCGCGCCCTTGTGGCCGAGCGCCTCGATGTCGAACACCTTGCGGCCGGCGAGGTGGTAGACCCGCTCGCGCAGCTGACCGGGACAGGTGCGCGAGTTGGGGCAGCGGATGTCGACGTCCGCCTCCTTCGCCGGCGCGAGCGGCGTGCCGCAGGCCGGGCAGGTGGTGGGCATGACGAACGGCCGGGCGTCGGCGGGGCGCAGGTCGACCACCGGGCCGAGCACCTCGGGGATCACGTCGCCGGCCTTGCGCAGCACCACGGTGTCGCCGATCAGGACGCCCTTGCGTTCGACCTCCCGGGCGTTGTGCAGGGTGGCGTAGGCGACGGTGGAGCCGGCCACCTTGACCGGCTGGAGGACGGCACGCGGCGTGACCCGGCCGGTGCGTCCGACCTCGACGTCGATGTCGAGCAGCTTCGTGTTCACCTCCTCCGGCGGATATTTGAAGGCGATCGCCCAGCGTGGCGCCCGGCTGGTCGAGCCGAGCCGACCCTGGATGGAGACCGGGTCGACCTTGACCACCACGCCGTCGATCTCGTGCTCGACGTCGTGCCGGTGCTCGGCGTAGTGGGCGATGTATTCCGCGACACCGGCCAGGTCGGGCACCACCCGCCAGCGGTCACTGGTCGGCAGCCCCCACGCCTTCAACGCCGCGTAGGACTCGGACTGCGTCACCGGCTGGAAGCCGCGGCGGGCGCCGATGCCGTGCACCACCAGGCGCAGCGGCCGGGAGGCGGTGACCCGTGGGTCCTTCTGGCGCAGGCTGCCGGCGGCGGCGTTGCGCGGGTTGGCGAACGGCGGCTTGCCCTGCTCGACCAGCCCGGCGTTGAGGTCGGCGAAGGCCGCCACCGGGAAGTAGATCTCGCCCCGGACCTCGACGAACTCGGGCACGTCGCCGAACTCGGCCGACGTGGCGAGCTGGCCCGGCACGTCGCGGATGCTGCGCACGTTGGCGGTGACGTCCTCGCCGGTGCGGCCGTCGCCCCGGGTCGCCGCCCGGACCAGCCGCCCGCGCTCGTAGGTCAGGTTGATGGCGAGCCCGTCGACCTTCAGCTCGCACAGGTAGGGCACCGACCCGCCCGCGTCGCGCTCGACCCGCTCGGCCCAGGCCGCCAGCTCCTCGTCGGCGAAGGCGTTGTCGAGCGAGAGCATCCGCTCGGCGTGGGCGACGGGGGTGAAGTCGGTGGAGAAGGTGCCGCCGACCCGCTGCGTCGGCGACTCGGGGGTGCGCAGCGCCGGGAACTGCTCCTCCAGCGCCTCCAGCTCCCGCAGCTGCCGGTCGAACTCGGCGTCGGGGATGGTCGGCGCGTCCAGCACGTAGTAGCGGTACTGGTGCTCCGTCAGCTCCTGGCTGAGCGTGGCGTGCCGTTCCCGGGCGTCGGGGGTCGGTTCAGCGCCGGCGGCCGCCTCCTGTGCCGGAGTGACCTGCTGGGCGATGGTTTCCTCGGACACCGTGCGACCTCCCGTGATTCCGCTACCTCGGCACCGTATCGGTCCGGTGGGACAATCCGCCGGCCGCCCGTCGCGCCCGACCGGCGCGGGGGCCCCCGCCGTGCGAGGATCGCCGGACGGCGGGGCCGCAGGGGTCCGATCCGCTCCGCCGTCGAACCCGCGGCGTCCGCGCCGCGCCCACTGACCAGGCGGGGGTACGGATGCCGGAATGGCTGCTCTGGGCGGCGGTGATCGTGCTGGCCGTGGCCGCCGGCTGGGCGTGGAACGACCGGCGGAGGGGCGGCCGTGACGCCGCTCCGCGTCCGCCCCGCCGACCGGGCACCCGGCCCGGCCGCCGGAGGCCGTCGGGCGGTCCCGGCCGGTCCACCGCGCCGCCCCGACCGCGTACCGCCGAACGGTCCCCCGCCGGGGCGCCGCGTCCCGGCGAGATCTGGTGGGCCGACGTGCCGTACGCCGACGGCACCGGCTCGAAGGTGCGGCCCTGCCTGGTGCTGCGGGCCGACGACGGGGGCGCCGACGTCCTGAAGATCACCAGTCAGGACAAGAGCGCCCGCGACGACCACGTCCGCATCCCTACCCGCGAGTGGGACCCCGACGCCGACCACGACAGCTTCGTCGACCTGGCCGAGCCGGCGCACGTCCCGCTCGCCGATTTCTCCCGCCGTGCCGGCGACTGCGACCCCGCCCTGTGGCGGCGCATCCGCCGCCTCCCCCACCTGCCGGGCGCCTGACCCGCGCCGAACGGGCGACCGTGCCGGGTGCCTGACCGCGCCGGAGCGACCCTGCCGGGTGCCTGACCCGCGTTGGAGCGTGGCCGCCGGCGACGGCCCGCTATCCCGGGCCGACCGCGCCGCCCGCGCCGGCCGCCCGGTAGCTGCGCGGGTCAGTCCCAGGCGCGGGCCAGGGTGGTGAGCTGGTCGGCGTACTCGATGCGGGCGGCCCACGGGGCGGGCCAGGCCGCCATGCCCAGCGCGGTGCCGACGAAGGCGCCGGCCAGCGCGGCGATCGAGTCGGAGTCGCCGGCGGTGGTGGCGCCCCGGGCCAGCGCCGCCACCGGGTCGTCGGCGTGCCGGATGGCGCAGAACAGGGCCGTGGCCAGCGCCTCCTCGGCGATCCAGCCCTCGCCGGTGTGCCGGCACGGGTCGCCGCCGTCGTCCGGGCCGGCGAGCGCGGCGTCGAGGCGGCCGAGGACCGCAAGGCACTCGTCCCAGCCCCGGGCGATGAAGTCCTCCGGCGCGTCCACGCCGGGGCGCTGCCACAGGTCGCCGAGCCAGTCGGCGCGGTAGACCCGCCGCTGGTCGCGGGCCCGGTCGACGAGCAGCCGGGGCAGCTCCGCCAGCGCCGCGCCGTCGCGCAGCAGCCGCACCGCGTACGCGGTCAGCTCGCTGGCCGCGAGGCCGGTCGGGTGGCCGTGGGTCAGCCCCGCCTGGAGCTGGGCCAGCCCGGCGAGGGTGTCGAGGTCGACGTCGACCAGGCCGACCGGGGTGACCCGCATGTTGGCCCCGCAGCCCTTCGAGCCGGCCACCGTCGCCTCCTGCCAGCGCACCCCGCGCTCCAGTTCGGCGCAGGCCCGCAGGCAGGTCATGCCCGGCGCCCGGTTGTTCTCCGGGCTGGCCGCCCAGTCGAGGAAACGCCTCCGCAGCAGCGGCTCGACCGCCTCCGGGGTCGGCGCCGGCGCGTCGTGCAGCGCCCAGCCGACCGCCAGCGCCATCTGCGTGTCGTCGGTCACCAGCGCCGGATCGCCGGCGAGGTCGCGCGGGCCGGCCGGCCCGTAGCGGCGAACGATCTCGGCGACGGTCAGGAACTCGGTCGGCTTGCCCAGCGCGTCACCGTAGGCGAGGCCGAAGAGGGAGCCGGCGGCCCGCCGGAGCGAGGTGTCGATCATTCCCGCGATCATGCCGCCCGCCCGCAACCCGCACCACTCGGCGCCGTCGCCGGCACCCGCCAACCGGCCGCGAGGGCGTGCCGGACCGCCCCGAGCGTGACGGGTCCGGGTCAGTCGGAGAAGACCAGGCAGAAGGGGTGACCGGCCGGGTCCGCGTAGACCCGGAAGTCGTCGCCCTCGCCGGGCAGCCGCCGCGCGCCGAGCTCCAGCACCCGCTTCTCGGCCGCCTCCACGTCCGCCACCTGCACGTCCAGGTGGAACTGCTGGGGGCGCTCCGGGTCGGGCCACGCCGGCGGGCGCAGGTCGGGGGCCTTCTGGCAAACGTCAGTCCTCGGCGAGCCGCCGACCCGCGTCCCGGCAGGCGGCGAGCACCGCGCGCGCGTACTGCCCGGTGGCGTTGGCGAGGCCGCAGGCCGGGGTCACCACGACCTGCTCGGCGAGCTGGCGGCGGGGGAACCCGAGGCGGTCCCAGAGCTGGCGTACGCGATCGGCGACCTGCGCCGAGGTCGGCGCGCGACCGGCGGCCGACGGCCCGGTGGGCACGGCGCCGGCCAGCAGCCCGAGCCCCGCGTCGATCGCCTCGCCCAGCGGATCCAGGTCGGTGACCAGGCCGAGGTCGAGGGCCACGCCCACGGCTCCGGTCGAGCGGACCAGCTCCAGCGGCACGTCCGGCGCGCAGCAGTGCACCACCGTCGGCACCCCGGCCGCCTTGACGACCGTACGCAGCAGCGACGCGGCGACGCTCGGATCCACGGCCCGGTACGCGCCGAGCCCGCTCTCGGTGGGCACCCGCCCGGCGAGCACCGTCGGCAGCGACGGCTCGTCGAGCTGGAGCAGCACGGTGGCGCGCGGCAGCCGGCGGGCGACCGCCGCCACGTGCCCGCGCAGCCCCTCGGCGAGCGAGTTGGTGAGGTCGCGGACCGCGCCGGGGTCGCGCAGCATCCGGCCGCCGATCGGCAGCTCCAGGGAGGCGGCCAGGGTCAACGGGCCACCGGCCTGGATCTTGACCGGTCCCGCGTACTCCTCGGCCTGCTCCGCGAGCTGGTCGAGGTCGCGTTCCATCAGGTCCCGGGCGCGGCGGAGGTCCCGCCCCGGGCGCGGCGCGATCCGCCAGCGGGCGGCGTACAGCTCCACCGGCAGCTCGACCAGCAGGCCGGCGGTCCGGCCGATGAGGTCGGCGCCGGGGCCCCGGCCCGGCAGCTCCGGCAGGTGGGGCAGGGCGGGAAGCTCACCGAGGACGATCCGCTGCGCCTCGGCGATGTCGGTGCCGGGAAGCGAACCGATGCCGGTCGCCGCGCCGGCCGGCCAGGGCCACACCTGATCTGTCACGGCCGAAGACTATCCGGTACGCGGACGCCCACCGCCCGGCCGACCGGGACCGGACGGGGGCGACCTGCCGACGCCCGCGCCGGAGGCGCGCTCCCGGTCCCGGGTCAGCCGGCGATGGTGGCGGAGCCGAGCACGACGTCGCCGGCCGGGTCCGGCCGGTACGCCACCACGGCCTGGCCGGCGGCGACGCCACGGACGGGGCGGCGCAGCTCGGCGCGCAGCCCGTCGGCGGTCAGCTCGACCGTCGCCGGCACCACGTCCCCGTGCGCCCGCAGCTGCACCTCGCACTCCAGCGGCGCGTCGGGGCGCGGGCCGCCCGTCCACACCGGACGCTCGGCGCGCACCCGGGAGACCTCCAGCGCCTCGGCCGGGCCCACGGTCACGGTGTTGGTCTTCGGCGTGATGGAGAGCACGTAGCGGGGCCGACCGTCCGGCGCCGGACGGTCCAGGTGCAGGCCGCGCCGCTGCCCGACCGTGTACGCGTACGCGCCGGTGTGGCTGCCGACCACCGCGCCGGTGGCGGCGTCCACCACCTCGCCGGGCGCCTCGCCGAGCCGCTGGGCGAGGAAGCCGCGGGTGTCCCCGTCGGCGATGAAGCAGATGTCGTGCGAGTCCGGCTTGTCGGCCACCGCCAGCCCCCGCCGCGCGGCCTCCTCGCGGACCTGTGCCTTCGTCGAGTCCCCGAGCGGGAAGATCGACCGGTCCAGCTGCTCGCGGGTGAGCACCGCCAGCACGTACGACTGGTCCTTGGGCAGGTCGACGCTGCGACGCAGCAGGCCGTCCGCGCCGAGCCGGGCATGGTGGCCGGTGACCACGGCGTCGAAGCCCAGGGCCACGGCCCGGTCCAGCACCGCGGCAAACTTGATCTTCTCGTTGCAGCGCAGGCAGGGATTGGGCGTACGGCCGGCCGCGTACTCCGCGACGAAGTCGTCCACCACGTCGGCGTGGAAGCGGTCGGCCATGTCCCAGACGTAGAACGGGATGCCGATGACGTCGGCGGCCCGCCGGGCGTCCCGGGAGTCCTCCAGGGTGCAACAGCCGCGCGCGCCCGTGCGATAGGTCTGCGGGTTGCGGGCCAGCGCCAGGTGCACGCCGGTCACGTCGTGCCCCGCCTCGACGGCCCGCGCCGCCGCGACCGCCGAGTCGACCCCGCCCGACATCGCCGCCAACACCCTCACCGGCTCACTCCCTTCACCCCACCGACCCTATCCCCGCCCCACCCCCACCCACCCACCCCGCCCTCCGCCACGCTCTCCCACCCCGCTCTCCCACCCCGCTCTCCGCCCCCACCCACGCCCGCTCTCCCGTCCACCCGTTCTCCCGCCCGCCTCGTCGATCATGGAGTTGTGGCCATGGGCGAATGCCGCGAAAGGTCATGGTTCGGGCGCCACAACTGCATGATCGGCCCACGGGTGGGGCGGGCGCGGGGCGGGGTGGGAGGGGAGGGGGTCAGCGGGGGGTGCGGAGGGCGGCGGCGCGGCGGGCGCGCTCGACGGCGGCCGGGAGGGCGGCGATGAGGGCGTCGACGTCGGCGGAGGTGCTGGTGTGGCCGAGGGTGAAGCGCAGCGAGGAGCGGGCGCGGTCGTCGTCGGCGCCCATGGCGAGCAGCACGTGTGAGGGCTGGGCCACCCCGGCGGAGCAGGCGGAGCCGGTCGAACAGGCGATGCCCTGCGCGTCCAGCAGGAGCAGCAGGGCGTCGCCCTCGCAGCCGGGGAAGGAGAAGTGCGCGTTGCCCGGCAGCCGGTCGTTCGGGTCGCCGTTGAAGACGACCTCGGGCACCGCGTGCCGGACCCGCTCCACCAGGTCGTCGCGGAGCGCGGCGACGCGGGCCGCGTACTCCTGCTGGCCCTTGACCGCCGCCTCCACCGCGACCGCGAAGGCCACGATGCCGGCGGTGTCGAGGGTGCCGGAGCGCACGTCGCGCTCCTGGCCGCCGCCGTGCAGCAGCGGGGTGGCCGACACGTCGCGGGCGAGCAGCAGGGCGCCGACCCCGGCGGGACCGCCGAGCTTGTGCCCGGTGACGGTCAACGCGGCGACCCCGGCGGCGGAGAAGTCGACAGGCACCTGCCCGACCGCCTGGATCGCGTCGGTGTGGAACGGCACCCCGTGCTCGGCGGCGACCGCGGCCAGCTCGGCGACCGGCTGCACGGTGCCGACCTCGTTGTTGGCCCACATCGCGGTCACCACCGCGACCCGGTCGCCGTGGGCGGCCAGCTCGGCGCGCAGCTCGTCGGGGCTGAGCCGGCCGGCGGCGTCGACGGAGAGCCAGCCCACGCCGGCCCCCTCGTGGTCGACGAGCCAGTCCACCACGTCGAGCACGGCGTGGTGCTCGACGGCGCTGGAGACCACCCGGTCCCGCCGGGGGTCGGCGGACCGGCGGGCCCAGAAGATGCCCTTCACCGCGAGGTTGTCGCTCTCGGTCCCGCCGCCGGTGAAGACGACCTCGGAGGGCCGGGCGCCCAGCGCGGCGGCCACCCGCTCCCGCGACTCCTCCACCCGTCGCCGGGCACGGCGGCCCGCCGCGTGCAGTGAGGACGCGTTGCCGACCTCGCGGGCGGTGGCGACGTACGCCTCCAGTGCCTCGTCGAGCATCGGAGTGGTCGCCGCGTGATCCAGGTAAGCCATCACGGTTCAGCCTACGACCGCAGCCGGACCCGGCGGAGGCCGGAGTACGCCGTGCGGGGCCGGGGCGGGAGGCGTGCGCTTCCCGCCCCGGCCCGCGTCCGCGTGGAACCGGGGGTCCGGTCAGGCCGGCACGGCGGTGACCACGATGTTGTCGCGGTACCGGCGTGCCTCGGCGTCGAACGGCCCGCCGCAGGTGATCAGGGTCAGCCGGGGCTTGCCGTCCCGGGCGAAGTAGCGGTCGAGGGGGATCTTCGTCTTCCGGTACTCCTCCCGGGCGACGACCCGGTACTCCCTGCGGACGCCGTCGCCGCCGGTGGCGGTGAGGGTGTCGCCGCGATCCAGCTCGCGGAGCCGGAAGAAGGCGCCCTCGCCCTGGGTGGCGCTGTCCACGTGCCCGGCGACGACCACCGACCCGGCCTGCGCCTCCAGCCCGGGGCCGTGGCGGTACCAGCCGATCCGGTCCACGCTGGGCGGCACCTCGAACTCGCCTGTCGCGCCGTTGACGCCCACCGCGTCGACCGTGGCGGTGACGTCGATGGCCGGGATGACCAGCCGTACGGGCGGGACGGTCCGCGTACCGCCGGGCAGCCCGCCCCGGGTCACCGGCACCGACGGGCCGGCGGCCGGCGGGCTCGCGGCGGCGCCGGCCAGGTCGGCGGCCTCGGTGGCGCCGACGTCCCCGGCCGGCCGGGAGCCGCAGGCGACCACGGTCGCGACGGTGAGCGCGGTCACCCCGCACAAGCGGATCCAGCAGCTGCTCGACCGGCGGGCCAAGATGTCCGTCGAGGGCAACATCGACTGGGGCTTCGGCGAG